>JALNXI010000039.1 GCA_023230425.1 Methanoculleus sp.
CCCTTATACCTTCTCATGAGTAATACTCTTACTCCGATGTATGGGCTTGTGGCCTAGCCCGGACATGGCGTCAGCCTCCTAAGCTGAATGTCGGGGGTTCGAATCCCCCCAAGCCCGTTGTTTTTCAAATGCCGCCTTCCGGCTGACCCTCTGGTTATTTATCTTCACCGCTTCAACCTACCTCTTCAAGAATGAGCGCCTCCGCCTTCGTCAGGATTACCCGCCCGCATAACGCCGTCGTTGCCGGCCTTACGGCGCTCCTCGGGTACCTCATCGCCACAGGAACCCTCACGCCGCCGTCGCTCCTGCTTGCCGTGGTCGTCGTGCTCATCACCGCCGGCGGGAACGTAATAAACGACATCTATGACGTCGAGATCGACCGGATCAACCGGCCGGACCGGCCCATACCGTCAGGAGAGATCAGCCTCTCCGGTGCAAAGATGTACACAGTGGCGCTCTTTGCCGGCGGGATTGCCTTTGCGACCCTGACGACGGCGCTCTGCCTTGCAATCGCCCTCATCAACTCGGTTATTCTGGTCGCCTACGCCATCTGGCTGAAACGGATCCCTGGCCTGGGCAACGTGGCTGTCGCTTACCTGGCTGCCAGCGTATTCCTCTTCGGCGGGGCGTTTGCGGGCATCGGAGGACTCGTCCAGAACATATCGCTTGCGGCGATTACGTTCCTTGCCACCGTAGCGAGGGAGGTCTTAAAAGACGCAGAGGATGTGGACGGGGATGCGGCAGGGGGGGCACGCACCCTCCCGATGATCATCGGTATCCGGCGGGCAGGAATGCTGGCGTTCGCCTGTGCCTGCGGTGCCGTGCTCGCAAGCATACTCCCCGTCGGCGACTGGTGGGGTCCCTTCTACCTTGCCGCCATAGCCGTCGTGGATATCGTCATCCTCTTCGGGGCCTCCCGGGGTCTCTGGTGCACGACATCGGACTGTGTCCGGGGGTCCGGGGCGACGTCGATCCTGCGGACGGGAATGTTCGCCGCCCTTGCGGTGTTTGCGGTTGCCGCGGTGATATAATCAAAACGTGCCTGTTGAGGCAACCAGAAGCGAAACTCTTCGGGCACTCATGCCGGCAAGGCCCCGCCCCCCTCGCAGGGCGTTCGGGTTCGCTGTATCAACCGGGGCAAATACCCGGTACGGCCTTCCGAGATTCGGAATAACCCACTGATAATTTTATCTGGTTACGGGCCGAGCTGTTATCCCGGGAGATCTTCATGAAAATTTACCGGCACGGGGACACATACATAGCACCGAAAGGTTCCTTTTTTGACGGAAACGTGAAGATAGATGGGAACTTCATCGCCCCTGCGGAGACGCACATCTGGGGCAACATAATAGTTGGCGGCTGTCTCGAACTCGGGCCACACTCAACGGTCGGCGGTTACGTCGAGGCGGAGAGCATCGTCATCGGCCACGATGTCAGGATCAAAGGGCCGCTTCATGTCCTGGAGACCGCCACCGTCTGCGATAACGCGTGCCTCCACTCCATCCGGGCGGGAGGGAACATCACCCTCCGGCCGGGCGTCAGGGTCGGTGATGTGAACTGCGATGAAACGATCTTCGTCTATGGAAAGGTCACCAGTGAGCGGTTATTCGGCAGGGCCGTGAAAGTCTACGGGATCTGATGGCAGCTCGATGCCGAGCAGGGCGGCATCCCTCACCGCGGTCCAGTCCGCGATCGTCTCCACGCACCCGTCTTTTAAGTTCACAACACCGAGAGCAGTAAGCCCTATCCGGTCACCCATATCGATCCCGTCTTTCACCTCCATGAGGCAGCCGACGCCGATGATCGCCCGCGGGCGATACTTTTTGACCATCCGCTTTATGAACGTCGAGCCCGGGACGATGAAGACGCGATACCCGATACCCTCCAGCCACGCTGCATTCTCACCGACCGAACAGCGGCCGCAGTTCCGGCATTTCAGGCCTTCCGGCGTCAGATGTGCCGGACACTGCGCCGACCGCAGGCACTGGGGCAGGAAGACCGCTCGCTGCTCCACCGGCGTCTCGGCGAAGGCCTTTGAGTTCATGGTGTTCCTGAGCGTTATGAAGAACGTTATGAGATCCTTGTCATCCAGTCCGAGGAGTTTGCAGAATGCTTTCACGAGTCCTTCGAGGAGGACCATGCCGGGTATCAGGATCCGCGGGAGATAAAACTTTCCTCTCGTGATCGAGGCAGTGGCGATGATTGCGAGGGCTACCGCCGCAAGCAGCATACCGAGGATGAGGAAGAACGTAACCTCGCCGATGAGGGTCATCAGCCCGACCCAGATCCCGGAGTCGAAGAACCCCACGGTCAGGCCCCCTGTCCCCGGCGATGAGCCGGATTCCCGACCAGCCGGAACGATTCGCTATACGGCGGCCGGAGCACCCCGATCTCGGTGATGATCGCATCGACGAGGTCGAGGGGGGTGGCGTCGAAGGCGTAGTTGAGCACGTTCACGCTGTCGGGCGCGAGCTGCCGGTCGCCGCAGTACGCGAGTTCGGCCCGGTCCCGCTCCTCGACAGTGATCTCCGACTCCGTCCGGGCAAGGTCGAACGTGGAGATCGGCGCCGCAACGTAGAACGGTATAGAATGGTGGCGGGCGGCAACGGCATGCATGTAGGTCCCGATCTTGTTGAAGACCGCGTCCTTTGTGATCCGGTCCGCGCCGACGATGACGAGGTCGATCGCTCCCTTCCGCATAAGGTATGCTGCCGAAGAGTCGGGGATGAGGGTCACGTCGATACCGTCCCGGGCAAGTTCCCAGCAGGTGAGCCGGGACCCCTGGTTCAGCGGCCGGGTCTCGCAAGCGATCACCCGTACGTCCTTTCCGGCCGCAACCGCCGACCGAATGACCCCGAGCGCCGTTCCCCAGCACCGGCAGGCGAGCGCTCCCGCGTTGCAGTGGGTGAGCACCGTGCACGCGGTCGGGAAGAGTTCTTCGCCGAACGCACCGAGCCTCCGGCAGGTCAGTTCGTCCTCTTCGGCGACGGCGCTTGCTTCCGCGACCGCGAGTGCCTTCGCCTCCGCGACCGATGTGGCCATTGCAACCTTCCTTGCCACGCGGTCGATCCCCCAGGCGAGGTTCACCGCGGTCGGGCGGGTGCTCCTGAGCAGGTCCGCGGCCCGGCCGACCTCTGCGAGGAACCGCCCGAGATCTGCCTCGGTGCTCCGGACGGCCGCGAGCGCCACGCCCATCGCACCGGCGATGCCGAGCGCCGGTGCCCCCCGGACCTCAAGCCTCCTGATCGCCCGGGCGAGGTCCTCGACGGTGGTGCACCGCATCTGCTCGCACCGGCCCGGGAGAAGGGTCTGGTCGATGTAGACGATGCTCCCGGTCTCTCTCTCCCAGGCGATGGTGCAGAGTTCTTCTCTCTCCGGCATGATCATCCCGCCCTGACTGTGTCGAGGTACGCCCGCATCGCCGCCGCTTCGCCCATGGCGACCGAGTCCGGTATATCCCTCGGCGCGGTGGCCGTCCCCGCCACGTAGATCCCGGGCTTCACCGTGAGCACGGGGCCGACTTTCTGGTCGGCAACGCTGAAGAACCCGGTCTCATCTTGCGGGATGCCGAGCATCCGGCCGATCGCCTCCGCTCCTCCGGCAGGTTCAAGCCCAACGGAGAGCACCACCAGGTCCGGGTGAAACGTCTCCACCTCGCGTGTCTCGGTGTTCTCCGCGATCATCATCAGGTGGTCGTTCTCCTCAAGCACCTCGCCCGGGAACCCGCGGACGAACCTGACCCCAAGACTCCTCGCCCGCTCGTAATACTCTTCGTAACCCTTGCCGTATGCCCGGACGTCGTTATAGAATATAGTGACCTCGATACCAGGATTCTTCTCGCGGATGAGCATGGCGTTCTTCATCGCATACATGCAGCAGACCCCGGAACAGTATGGGCGGCCGGCGGCGATGTCCCGGGAGCCGACACACTGTACGAACGCTATGCTCCGGGGCGGTCTGCCGTTCGAGAGGCGCTTCAGGTTACCGCCTGTCGGGCCGCTTGCGTTGATCATCCGCTCGAACTCAAGGCTCGTGATCACGTCCGGTATGGCGAGGTAACGCAGGTGTGCCTTGTTCCTGGCATCAAACGTCCGGTAGCCGGTCGCGACGATGATGCTTGCCGCCGGGATATCGATCACTCGCTCCTTATCTTCGGCGAGGATCGCCTCCTTGCCGCAGACGTCGTAGCAGAGGCCGCACTCGATGCAGTGCTCGTTGTCCTTGACGACGATATCCGGGACCGCCTGTGCATGGGGTTTGTAGATCGCTTTCCGGACCCCGATGCCGGCATCGAACCGGTTGTAGACCTCCACCGGGCAGATCCCTACGCAGTCCCCGCACCCATTGCACTCATCCTCGATGATGTAGCGTGGATGCTTCCTGATCCGGACCCGGAAGTTGCCGACCTCTCCTTCGACCGACTCGACCTCTGAGCAGGTGTGGATCGTGACGTTTGGGTGCCGGGCCACCTCCACCATCTTCGGAGAGAGGATGCACATCGAGCAGTCGTTGGTCGGGAACGTCTTGTCGAGTTGGGCCATATGCCCGCCGATGGTCGGTTCGCGTTCGATGAGGTGCACATGGATGTTGTGGTCGGCGAGGTCGAGCGCTGCCTGGATGCCGGCAACCCCGGCGCCGATGACCGCGACGTCAGCCATGGCGGTACCTGCCTGCGAGTTTGACGTATTCGCGCGCGTTGTGGGCGATGCCCTCCTGCTGCTCTGGCGTCGTCTCCCTGACCACTTTACCGGGCACGCCGAGGACCAGCGAGTGCGGCGGGATCTCCTTTCCCTCGGTGACCACGGCGCCGGCGCCGATGATGGAGCCTTCCCCCACCACCGCGCCGTTCAGGACGACGGCGCCCATCCCGACGAGCACCCGGTCACGGATGGTGCAGCCGTGCAGGATGGCGCCGTGGCCGACCGAGACCTCCGACCCGATACTGACCGGGAACCCGGGCGTGGTGTGGACGACGGCGTTGTCCTGGATGTTTGAGCCCGCTCCTACCGTGATTGTATCCCTGTCGGCCCGGACAACGGCGCCGAACCATATGCTCACATCGTCGGCGAGCGTCACGTCTCCGATGACTGTTGCGTTCTCCGCAGTAAAGACGCGGTCCCCCACAACTGATCCGCTCTCCATAGTATGTCTACTATTGGTCACGGCGATACAAAATGCTCTCCCTTGATGGCAGGGGAGGGGCTGTATGCTCCCGGTCAGCGGGCCGGTGGGGCCCCGGTGGGGAAGGGAGATCGCTCCGGAGCCGGGCACCGGGTGCGCGGGCGCCCAGACCGGGATGCCCGCGGCATCCCGGGCCGATCACTACCCATAAAACCCCCCACAGCAAACCCCTCCTGATGAGAGTCATGGTCGGGGGGACGTTCGATCCCCTCCATGCCGGACACAGGAAACTCCTCTCCCGTTCCTTTGAACTGGCAGGGCCTGACGGTGAAGTGATCATCGGGCTGACGACCGATGAGTTTGCCGGAGCAAAGGTGCACCCCGTCCGCCCGTACCAGGAGCGGCTCGCAAACGTCGCGTCTTTCATCAGGGAACGCGGCTACACTGCAGCCTGGAAGGTCGAGTCGCTCTCCGACCGCTACGGAAGTGCTCTTGACACGGACTTCGACATACTCGTCGTCTCCGAGGAGACCTTTCCGGTCGCCGTGGAGATCAACGAACTCCGGCGGAAGCGGGGAAGAAGAAGAGTGGATCTCCACGAGATCTCGTGTGTCCTTGCTGAAGACGGCCGGCGGATATCGAGCACCCGGATCTGCCGGGGGGAGATCGACCGGCACGGACGCCTGATCAGATGATGTAGTTTGCTATATCGTCCTTGATCAGCCAGTCGCAGTAGAGGCAGTGCAGCCCTTTTTCGAGCACCTCGAAGGTGCTCTCCACCGGCTCGCTCGTGTTCGTGATGCAGCCGGGGTTCGGGCACCTGACAACACCTTTGAGGACCTTCGGGATCTTCACACCCTTCTTCTCCACCACCCGGTAGTCCCGGATGATGTTGATCTTAGCCTGCGGCGCAATCAGGGCGATCCGATCAACCTCCTCTTTGCAGAGTTCCCGGTTCTCTACCTTCACGATATCCTTCTTCCCGAGCCGCTTACTCTCGACGTTCGTCGCAATGCTCAGGCACTCCCGTGTCGACCCGGTGATGCCGAGTATCCGGAGCACGTTGAGCGCCTCACCTGCCGTGATGTGGTCGATTACGGTGCCGTTCCTGATGGGGCTGACGAGCAGCCCTCCTGACGGATCTCTTCTGCTCATTTCATCACCTCGTGGAGGAGTGCCATCCTGACGGGCACACCGTTCCTTGCCTGCTCAAAGTAGCGTGCATGCGGCGTGCGGTCCACCGCCGGGTCGATCTCCCCGGCGCGCGGGAGGGGGTGGAGGATCATCATGTGCTCCTTGACGCCGGCAAGAAGGTCGGGCGTGATCCGGTAGCTGGACGCGACGTTGTAGTATGACGCCGAGTCCGGGAACCGCTCGCGCTGGATCCTCGTGACGTAGAGGACGTCAAGATCCCGGATCACTTCCTCGACATCCGCATGCTCGATCACCTCTGTGCCGCGCTCCCGGAGTTCGAGGGTGATATTCGCCGGCATCTCGAGCCCTCCCGGCGCGATCGTGTGGAGCGTGACGCCGTAGAGGGAGAGTGCAAGCGCCAGCGAGTGTGCGGTCCTCCCATAGCGCAGGTCCCCGAGGAGCCCGACGTTCGCCCCGTCGATCGGCATCGACTGCCTGATGGTGTAGAGGTCGAGCAGCGTCTGGCTCGGGTGCTGCCCTGCACCGTCGCCGGCGTTGATGACCGGCACCGAGGCGAACTCACTTGCCAGCCGTGCAGCCCCTTCCTTTGGGTGTCGGAGCACGATGGCGTCTGCGTAGCTGCTCATCACCCTGATGGTGTCTGCGAGCGTCTCTCCCTTGACAATGGAACTTGCCTCGACCGAATCGACGCTGATCCACCTTCCGCCGAGCCGCGCCATGGCCGTCGCAAACGACATCCGTGTCCGGGTGCTTGGTTCAAAGAAGAGGAGGGCTGCAAGTTTATCCTCAAGCATCCGGGGCCGGTATCCTCCGGTGTCAAACTCCCGTGCCCGGTCCAGCAGGTAATCGAGATCGCTCCTTTCAAAATCGCGGATAGAGATAACATGGTACATCGTGTGGCTACCTTCCGGGGTTTTTAGTTCTGCTGGCGGGAGCGGCTCCCGAATCACCCTCCTCCCGCCGTGATGCGGATAAAACCCCTCTTCTCTCCTGAATACTGGTTCGCCTCGCACCCTCTAATACTTTTTTTCCGGACCCCCGGTCGACCCTCATGACAACCTTTGTCTGGTTCGCCCGCCTCATACTACTTCGGGAGGAGATATTGTGTCCGAACCGAAGGAAGAGTATGCCCCAGAGGTTTGTTGCCACTGCGGGGGGATTGGATGTCTGTACTGCAATAAAAAGGGCACCGTGATGGTGCCGCAACCGTCGCAGAAGTGCAGGCAGTGCGACGGTGATTGCTGTATCTACTGCGGGTACACCGGGTGGGAACGCCCGCTGCGGGAGTGACCCCCTCTATCTGGCGGGGCTCGTCGGCGGCATGATAAGGAGGGATCCCTCCGCACGGGGGTGAACACGACGCCCCTTCGTCAGGATCACGTTCAACCCCTGCGGCGTACCCTCATGCCGGAGGCGGGTTAAACATGACCGCGCCGTATGTTGCGGGGTTACTGTTACCGGCTATACCAACCGAGGATCAGAAGATTCTGATCGCCAGGGTTGGGGGAGGGCGAGCGCCCGGTCCCTGCAGCAGTCGATCATCCACGTTTCTCCTGCGTTCACGACCTACTCCAGGGGTCTTGCCGAAAAACGAATCCCATCATGTGCAATGGTATATAAAGGATGATACTGTTCTGGGCTGTGGTGAGGACCATGATGTTTGTGGCTACTCTCGTACACCCACCTGAACTCTGTCTTGCAAGGAAGGAATTTAGTCCTGAAACCAGGCTCTGGATTGATGGCATGAATGATTCGGCGAAGAAACTCGGTGTAAAGATTCACGGAGCGTATTCCTGTCCGACTGAGCATACATTCTACTTTGTACTTGAATCAGACGATTTCAAGTCCATTACTGAATTATTCTCGGGCATAATGCTTACCAATAATAATGGACGAATATCCCCTGTAAATCCCATCAAAGTATCTGCTGAAATTCTTATCAAGTGAAGCAGGTTCTCCAGGTTGGAAAAAGAACGAATTTTATTTTTCACCCGCTTTCACACTGTCCACGCCATGTCCTGATCACATTCTCCCGAATCAGCCCCGGTGATGGGTGATCTCTGGGTGCGGTGTCCCGATGCGGGTTCCGGTGGACCAAGAAGGAAAAACAGGAAGCCCCGTCCAGAAAGGGCGGGGCAGTTCACTTTCGTGCAATCGTGACGTAGCCGCTGTGGGCGACCCGGGTAGACGGGCGGGTTCCCCGGGCGGAGCGTGTCAGTTCCCGCTCCATGCACTCGTAGCAGTGGACGTCGCGGAAGAGCTGTCCCGCGGCATCGAGCGCGACGAACGTATGCTCGAGGAACGGCGTGTAGCACGCCAGGTAGCCGCCGGGCCGGAGGAGCGAGAAGGCGTGCTCCACGTGTGCCGGGGTTATCATCAGGTCCAGGTGGACGACGTCGAAGATACCGGTTGCCTCCAGTATATCGGCCGCGATCACCTCGACGTTCTCAAGGCGGGCGTTCCTGATGTTCCGCTCCGCGAGCCGGGCGAACTCCGGGCGCACTTCGTAGGTCTTCACCTCGCGGGCGATATTCCCGAAGTAGATTGCGGCAACGCCGCTCCCGGTACCGGCGTCGAGGACAACGTCCTCGCGGTTCATCCCCGTATAGGCGATCACGATCCCGATATCCTTCGGGAGCATGGGTGCCCCGCTCCTCTTTGCGTGGACAAAGAAGTCGGTCGGCCGGGGGCGCAGGACTGTAAACGGGACGTCGAGGTGGGTCCTGATCTCGTCCCCGGGGTTCATACCTGCGAGCGCTCCACGGTCGATCATACCCCGGTCGGTGGAGAACTGTCCCTCTTCTGCCTTCACGAAATACTCGCGGTCCTCACCGACGAGCAGGAGGTACTCACCGGTCTCGATCATTGTTGTGCGAGTCTCAGGATCGCTTCGGCGATGTCGCCGCGGGTCTCGATGAGCGTCGCCCTTGCAACCTCCCCGGCAACGCCGGTCTGGGATACGACGAGGGCAACGTCTTCTTCGGGGATCTCCGGGGCCGCCCCTTCAAACCGGGCCTCTCCGGTGAGCTGGTAGGTGGTGACTCCCTGCATGGTGGTCGCGACGACCTGGGCCTCGTCAAAGACGTAGTTGCCCGCGGGCGTGTAGATAACTACCTTCTCCACGCCCTCGATCTCCTCCATCTCCATGCCCATCTGCTTCATCATCTGTTTCATCTTTTTTGGGTTTACTTTGCCTGGAAACATTCGGATCCTCTCCCCTGTCGTACTTTTACCGCTACACCGTAATTAAATGCCAGCATCTCCCGGCCGGAGAGCAGGGCTGCGCCGGTGGCAAGGAGCACGTCGTCCCCGGTCACCACCAACACCTCGTCCCCTGCACGGATGCCATCATCGGCGGCGACGACGTGCTTTGCCATCGCATTCTTCCCGTCCGCAATGAACGCTGCTACATCCTCCTGTACCGCCACCCGGTAGGCCGGGGGAGCAAGGACGGCCGCGAGACGCGCCGCTCCGGCGACCCCGAGGGTCAGGCGACCGTCCTGTGCGCGAACGGTCGCAAGCCTCTCTTTTCCGAGCCGCACCTGGCGGATGCGCCCTGTCGTGGAGAACTGGAAGGTGCATTCATCGGGAAATACCGCAACTCCTGCCCCGGCGCCGAACTGGAAGTCAGCTATTACCCGGATCCGCCGAAGCGAACTGTCGTTTGAGTATTCGGTTGACACTATCAACAAACTCCTCTTCTCTATCGTGGGGAATAAACGCCCCGGCCGCGATCCGATGTCCACCACCTGCGCCGCCCACCTCTGCCGATGCCTCCACGAGCGCCTCCTGCAGGTCGACTCCCCGGGCGAGCGCCCACTCGTTGGTCCGCATCGAGACCTTGGTGACCTCCGGTTCGTCCACCATCGCGGCGAGCACCATCATCGGTTTTCTCCAGTTCAGTTTGGAGAGCGCCATGCCCGCCCCGATCCCGACGATAGTGTCGGGGAACCGGTCGCCGGTGTGGACGTACTGGAGGTGCGAGAACTCGGTCACCCCGGTATCAAGGATGTACTGGAGCAGGTCCCGGATGACCGAGCGGTGGTGAGCGAGCATGTACTCCGCCTCGCGGTAGGCGTCCCCGCGGTCCCCGCGGCAGATGCTCCCCCCGACCCTGGGTTTTGCCCACCGGCCGCAGGCGTTGAGCAGGGTGGCGTACTCGGAGGCGTTCCGGAGCGGTGTCCGTTCCGGCTCGTCGGGGAAGATGTAGGTCTCGGCGAGGAGGCGGTCGGTCTCCCTCCCGTGTGCGATGAGTTGCTGGGCAAGGGCGCTGATGATCGTGCGTCTGTCGTCGAACGGGAGTTCTTCCCAGACGAGCCAGCCTCCCCGGGACGACTTCAACTCGACGCCGAGCCTCTCAAGGAACCTGAGCGCCCCGCTCGTGCTGTTCGATATCCCGTCGATGTAAGGGTCGTCGCAGTAGCCGAGGCAGACGTGGACGGGGCGGGTGGACGTCCCATAGCAGTTCAGGTCCGGCTTCTGCACGATGATGTTGCCATACTCCACGCCGTCCTGGACGATATCGCGTGCCGGGCCGACCAGCCCGCAGTTCTCCCGGGCCATCATATCTCCGACGTTCCCGACGACAGCGAGTTTGGCAAGGTCGGTGCTCGCCGGATCGATCGCTTTTGCGACCAGGTATGCTATGCCTGCGGCGCTCATCCGGGTAACGCCGTGGTCCAGGCAGTTCACCTGGGGGTAGGCCGTGCCGCAGGGCTGGCTGACGTGGTGGTCGAGGATCAGGACGTCGTCCGCACAGAGACCGTGCTCCGCGAGAAGGTTCTGCTGGCCGGCCCCGAGATCGGTGAAGAGCTTTAAGGAGTCGTCCTTCGGGATGTGGCGCATCGCCATTGGCTCGAGCTGGCGGACGAAGACCGAGTCGACCGGTATGCCCTCACGGATGAGCGCCTGCGCAAGGATAGACTCCGTGCTGATGCCGTCGGCGTCGATGTGGGAGATGATCGTCACCGACTCCGCTTCGCAGATACTATCTGCCGCTCTCCGCAGATCGTTTTCGAGGCCCATCTCCATAGTAGTGCGTCGTGAGTGTCAATAAAGCATGGGAGTGAGGGGGTCGAAAGGTCTAGATGGGTTAGGTAAATGGGATGTTAAGATTCAGGTGACTTGAGTCTTGGAATTGCGGTTGCTTGCAGGTGTGGGTCGGGGCGCCGGAGCAACTGTAACGATGAAGAACCCCGTACACTGGACCGTGGGAGTATCGCCTTTGGGGGAGGGGCTGACGGGGAGGGGGGAGCATCCCATAGGCGTTAACTTACCAGATGGGTG
>JALNXI010000040.1 GCA_023230425.1 Methanoculleus sp.
TTGCCTACGGATTCAAGATCGTCCTCCATGACGCCGGCAAAACAGAGACTCCGGCAGAGGAAGCGGATCCCGTAGCAGAACCGTCTTCCGAGGGGACCATCGAGCCGATAGCAGAGATGTACACGACCGATGATGACGTGACGGTGGCAATCGATCTCCCGGGTGTCGAGAAGGAGAATATTCACCTGTCACTCATCAACGGTACGCTGACGATCATCGCCGGCAGTAACCAGCTGACTTCGGTTGAGATACCGGTCGTGGATGCCGACTCCATGCAGTCGAACTACAAGCACGGCGTCCTGGAGGTCAAATTCTCCCGCGGCAAATCGATCAGGATCGAATGAACGGCTAACATTCGGCAGGCCGCAATACTTTTTACCGGCGGTATCCGGCAGATGCACCAATGCGCCGGGGAGCACAAGGGAATATGCCCGCAACCCATACCCCTCCTCCCGACCGCATCCGGACAACCCCTCCCGGAGAGGGCGCGCGAATGCCGCCGGGCCCATCAGGCGCGAGTTCCCGGGAAGATACTCCCAGCGATGCTTCTATCATCGATAGATCCGGCTAAAACAGTAGAAGCGGCAAACAGCATTACAATAACCCCGACGTTACCGTCGGGCACATATGCCGTGGAGGATCGGCTCATAGCGAAGAAGGACGATCCCGAAAATTGGTTGCCGTAGCCAACCCTTTTTCTAGACAACAACACCTACATATACAGTAATACCTATCTAGTAGTCGTAAGGGCTACGCCCGTCCAGGTAATGGTGATTAAATGGTTAAGACCACCGTGTCCGTGATTAAAGCAGATGTAGGCAGTTTTCCGGGGCACTCCCGCACCCACCCGAAGCTTCTTGAGGTGGCCGCACAGAGGCTCAAGGAAGCAGAAGGCAGCATCATCATCGACTCGTATGTCACCCACTGCGGTGATGATCTCGAGCTGATTATGACGCACACCAAAGGCGAGGACAATGAAGAGATCCACAAACTGGCGTGGGATATCTTCATGGAATGCGCCGGGATCGCCAAAGAGATGAAACTCTACGGCGCCGGCCAGGACCTGCTCGGAGATGCGTTCAGCGGCAACGTCAAGGGAATGGGGCCCGGTGTTGCTGAGATGGAGTTTGAAGAGCGGGGTTCAGACCCGGTTCTGGTCTTCATGGCCGATAAGACCGAGCCCGGGGCGTGGAACTACTTCCTGTACAGGATCTTCGCTGACCCCTTCAGCACGTCCGGCCTCGTCATCGACCCCTCGATGCACGATGGGTTCACCTTCGAGGTCCACGACGTTATAAAGAAGCGGAGAATTCTCTTCAACACACCCGAAGAGTCCTACAGCCTCCTTGCCTATATCGGAGCACCGAGCCGCTATGTGATCAAGTACATCTGGAAGAGGAACGGCGAAATTGCAGCATCCACAAGCACCCAGCGGCTGAACCTGATGGCCGGCCGCTACGTCGGCAAGGATGACCCGGTCATGGTCATCAGGGCGCAGAGCGGGTTCCCGTCGGTCGGCGAAGTCATCGACCCCTTCAGGACGCCCATCCTCGTGGCCGGCTGGATGCGTGGCTCGCATCACGGGCCGTTCATGCCGGTGGGAGTCTGTGACGCAAACTGCACCGCGTTTGACGGACCGCCCCGGGTCGTCTGTCTCGGGTTCCAGGTCAGCAACGGAAAGTTGATCGGGCCTGCGGACATGTTCGACGACCCGGCGTTCAACCGTGTCCGCGACCGGTGCTGCGAGCTCTCGGATGTTCTCCGGGCCCACGGGCCGTTTGAACCGCACCGCCTCTCGCTCGAGGAGATGGAGTATACCACCCTCCCGGGCGTCGAGAAGCAGTTCAAGGACCGCTGGGAAGATCTTCCCGAATAACTCCTTTTTTCCAGATTGACCAGCAGGCCGGGACCGGCCATGAAACCGTACTTTCCATCAAAGGTCGCCAGCGGCACCTCCGGTGCCACGGTTCACAAAGGTCGTCAGTAGAAAACTTAATGCGTGAATATAACCATATAGGAACAGATGGTTAACGGCATTGTACTCCCCGTAAAGAAGGTTTTTTCACTCGTTGACTCAAAAATTGTCGTTGAGATCAAGGATGACGGCAGGAAACTCCAGGGCCGGCTCGTGGCAGTGGACGAACACCTAAATCTGCATATGGACGAGACCACCGAGTATACCGGTGATCAGAGGGGCCGCACACTGGGGACCGTCGTCATACGAGGTAATAATATCCTGACCATTGCACCCCTGCTCTGATAACCATGCCTGACCTGGAGGAAGAAGCACTCAAGGTTATCCAGTCCCACCGTCAGGGAGTTCTCCAGAGCGAGCTCTGGAAACTCCTTGAGATCGACAGCAGGAAGTGCTCAAGGATTGTGAAGCGGCTGCTGGATGCCGGGTTGATAGAACGCGTCGAGTTCCGAAGCGACGGGATCAAGACCTATCTTCTGCGGGCAAAGAAGCGGGCGATCGATCCCTGCGTCATCCTTGCAGGAGGAGAGATCCTCCCATGCATCGGCTGCGATCAGGAATGCGCCCCGGAAGAGTGCGCGCTCCTCCTTGACTGGATGTACCAGCTTGCTCTTGAAGAGTATCAGGGATAGAGCAACTCTCTTTTTTACTACGACGGCTCCTGCAGAAGCAGCGAGCGGGCACCGCCTCCGCAAAGATCCAGGATTCAGCCCGAAACGCCGATCCCGCTGCAAAAAATGGGGGCAGGGATGCACCCTGGTCCGGTTCAGACCCGATCTTCAGGACTGGACAATCTCGTCCGGAGCGCTCTTCTTCAAGCAGACGGCATCGATGACACCGTGCTGCACGTTGTAGAAACTGTGCGGGACGTCTATCTCGCAGTCGAGATCGATGACCGTCTCCTCGTCACCCCCGGTACAGAGGGTCACGGATTCTTCCTGGAACGTGACGTAGGGGGCGCCTTGTGCCCGGGCGTCCACCGCTGCAGTAATGTAGATGCAGTCGTCACCCTCGACCACCTCAAACTCAGACTCTTCGCCACCATCCTCCCCGGACAGATCGAGGTAGGGTGTCTCCTCAGGTGATCCGCTGATGATGGTGAACCCGATGATCTTCGGGTCGTGCAGGGGCATATCATTGAGGATCTTCTCCATCAGCCGCGCGATATTTCTAAACATTTCGTCGTATGGATTATTCGCCATGTGTACCACGTATCTGGTATCGGTCGTTGATCTGTTCGACAACCTCCATGTACACGAGGTTGCCCAATCTCTGTTTCAGCTCATCCGTGGACAGGCTGCTCACTTCCTCGAGTTCCGCGAGCGTCAGGTCGACATGGGAGAGGGCGAGGATGATCTCCAGATCCCCGTCATCGGTTATGAAGCCTTCCCTCATGCGCACGATCTCGGTGAACCTCGATTCGATTTCCCGCTCCAGTTGTTCGAGGTTATCCAGAAGTTCGTCGCGAGCACGGATCATCCTCTTGAGCGCCGCGAGATTTCTTGTAAATCTTGCCTTCTGGTCTTCTTCAACGGAGGGAGGCGTAACCCCATCCTGCTTCTGCAGGTTTACGATGACATTGATGTCATGCGAGAGGTAGTAATACTTTCGCCTCCGCTCATCCTGGCAGGATATGAGGAGTTCCTCGCGCTCCATCAACTGCAGGTGTTCTATCACCGCTTTCGGGCTGAGCACCAGACGTTCGGAGATCTCAGTCACAAAACACGGCTTCTGCCTCAGCAGTTCTATTATTCGCCGTCTGTTCCGGTTTCCCAGGATATCAAGGAGACGGGAAACCTCACCGCCCTCAAGCATGTTTACTAATCGTTAGTGGTTCAAGTATAAAAAAAATTACTCGAAGAGGCGGTAGTTCGGTGCCTCATCGGTGATCATAATGTTGTGCGGGTGACTCTCGCCGTAGCCCGCGGGTGTGATCCTGAGAAACCTGCCGTTCTTCTTCAAGTCCAGTATCGTCTTCGACCCCGTGTAGCCCATCGAGGACTTCAGACCGCCGACAAGTTGGTAGATCACGTCCGAGACCCGGCCAACGTAGGGAGTGACCCCCTCGACGCCCTCGGGAACGAACTTGGTCCTCCCGATCTCCTTCTTCTGGAAGTAGCGGTCGCTCGACTCGCCGCTGCTCATGACGCCGAGCGATCCCATCCCCCGGTACTGCTTGTAGCGCCGGCCCTTGATCGTCGTAACCCTTCCCGGCGCTTCGTCGGTGCCGGCAAAGAGGCTGCCCGCCATGATACAGTCCGCGCCCGCGGCGATTGCCTTCGCAATATCCCCGGAGTAGCGGATACCACCGTCGGCGATCACCGGCACGCCGGCCTCATGCGTCACCTCGGCGACGTTTGCTATCGCAGAGACCTGCGGCACGCCCACGCCCGCGACGATCCGCGTCGTGCAGATGGACCCTGGTCCGATGCCCACCTTCAGCCCGTCGACGGAGTCGACCAGGACAGACGCCGCCTGCTTCGTAGCGATGTTCCCTGCCACCACATCGACAGCGACGCTCGCCTTGACCTCCTTGACCGCTTTTACGACGTTCATGTTATGGCCGTGAGCGCAGTCCACCACCAGGGCGTCGACGCCCGCCTCAACGAGCATCATAGCCCGGTTGAAGTCGAAGGGGCCCACCGCGGCGGCGACCCTGAGTTTCCCGCTTGCATCGCGGTTCGCGCGGGGATACTGCCGCTTTTCGAGGATGTCCCGCATCGTGATGATGCCGACGAGGCATCCCCCTGCATCTACAACAGGAAGGCGCTCGACTTTGTTTGCATACATCGTCTCGAGCGCATTCTCCACAGTTATGTCTTCAGACGCCGTGATCAGGTTCTTGGTCATGTAACCAGGGATCTTCGCCCCGCCCTGTTTCGGCAGGATCGCCCTGATATCCCTGCGGCTGACGATACCGATCACCTTGCCGTCCTCAAGGACAGGCACGCCGCCGATACCATACTGCTTCATGACCCGTTCCACATCGGTGACCGTGGCCTCGGGACCGACCGCCACAACCTCGCGCTCGATAAGGTCCTCGGCCTGTTTGACGACCCTGACCTCGGCGACCTCGCGCTCCGGGGGCATATTCCGGTGGATGACGCCGATGCCGCCCTCCCGGGCTATCGTTATCGCCATCATCGATTCGGTCACCGTATCCATGGCGGCGCTCACGAGAGGTATATTCAGAGGAATGCTCCGCGAGAACCGCGACCTGACGTCGACCTCGTCGGGCTCGACCCAGGATTCGGCGGGCTCAAGCAGCACATCGTCAAACGTAAATGTTGTCTCCAGTTTCATCTTCTCGATATACATACGTCACCTGAGCATCATCATTGCTTTCTCCACCAGTTCGGTCCGGATCGTGGTGGACCGATCGCCTCCGCAGACCATCCCCCGGACGCCGATGATCTCCGGGTCGATGCGCTTTAAGGCACCGAGGTCCTCGAACTTCAGCGAACCGGCAAGGGCCGTCTGCAACCCGAGTTCTCGGTTCTGTTCAGCAAACCGGGTCAGTGTCTCCTCGTCCATGAACTCAAAGAGACTCTTCCCATCTTTAATGCCGGTGTCGATCATGGCGACATCAGCTCCGGCATCCGCAACCAGCGAACTGATGACGAACGGAGGGACCGTACCCATTCTCTGAAAATCGGCATAGGCGGCGATAACCACGTATTTCTCAGGGAACTCCCGCTTCACCGCCGTGGTCACTGCCTCGATAACGTCACAGGCACGGTTGGTTCCGTCGAACATCAGGCCGACCTTGATAAAATCGGCACCTGCATGTGCGGCGCCGTAGGCAGAAAGAGCCGCAGTTCCTGGCTTATACTCATTGTCTCCAATCGCAGCACTGACGGGCTTGTTGCCGGCGAGGGTTTTGATCTCCTGGATGATCCAGGGGAAGTTTGCTCCAAGCGAGCCCTCTGAGGGCTTTTTCACGTCGATGATGTCAGCGGAAAGCGAGCTTCTTGCCTCCTCAATACTGCTCGGACTGACGAGTAATTGCATAGAAATTAATGATCCTTCACCCTAATAGTGATTGCGTTGAGGACATGGAACTGATTCTTGCAGTCGATCTGGCAGGCGGCCTGGTTGTGCATGGAAGATCCGGCGAGCGCGCCGGCTACCGGCCGCTAACCTGGGGGATCGTCCCCTCAGCTGAACCGGAGACCTACGTATCCGCCCTCCAGCCCCGGTATCTCTACATCGCCGACCTGGAGAGCATCCAGGGCAGAACCCCGCAGGACGACCTGGTCCGGCGCTGCGCCGCTCTGGTCGAGCGGTGCTACCTCGACAGGGGCTCTCGGTCGCCTGCCGAATGCACGGCAGTCGCCGGGGTGACGCCGGTCGTCGGCACCGAGACGGCGGCGAGAGCGATCGAAGACCTTGCGGCATACCGGGCCGGCTACCTCAGTATCGATATCAAAGAAGGCCGGGTGCTTCCCTGGGGCATCCGGCCGGCGGAGATGTTACGCCGCGCATCGGCGCTCTCGTTTGAGGGGTGCATTATCCTCAACATCAGCGCCGTGGGGACACAGCGGGGCCTCGTCCGGGAGGATCTCGAAGAGATGCGGGCGTGCTATTCCGGGCGCCTCCTCTACGGGGGCGGCGTCGCCGGGACGGACGACATCCGCCTCCTCGCCGACGTCGGGTTCGACGGGGCGATCATAGCGACCGCCGTCCACCACGGCACGGTGCCGCTCGAATGGGTCCGGAGAGGATCCCCGTGCTGATCACCATCGAGGGGATCGACGGGAGCGGCAAGAGCACCCTTCTCGCCCGTCTTCGGGAGTTGCTCGCCGACCTCGACCCCCTCTTCACCCGCGAGCCCGGTGCGACCTGGGTGGGCGAGTCGGTGCGGCGGGCGGTTGCCGAGCGGATGGACCCGATCACCGAAGCGCTGCTCTTCTGCGCCGACCACGCCGCGCATATTGATACGGTGATCCGGCCCGCACTTGACGAGGGACGGCTCGTGATATCCGACCGCTACTCGGACTCCCGGTTTGCCTACCAGCCGGTCGTCCTCGACGGCGTTCTCCCCGACCCTCTCCTCTGGCTCCGCCAGATCCATGCCGGGTGGTCGATCCGGCCCGACCGGACGTTCCTCCTGGTCCTGCCTGTCGAAGATGCCGTAGCCCGTCTCGATCCCGCAAAGAAGAGAGAGTATTTTGAGAATGCCGGGATCCTTATGCAGGTGCAGAAGAATTATCTAGGCCTTGCGGCTACTGATCCCGCGCGGTTTGTCATCGTCGATGCACTGCTCCAAAAAGAGGAGGTCGCCCGGTTCATCGCCGACGAGATCAGGACGAGTGTCCAATCGTCACAACCACGTCCCCGAGCGTGAGGACGTCCACCTCTTCTCCCGCCACCTGGTAGGCGACCTTCGGCGTGAAGGAGTCGGCCGGCACCGGGATCTCCTCGCCGTCAACCGTTATGGTGGCGGGCGGGTTCCTGAGCTGATCCGGCGGGAGCGCCTGCACGGCCTCCATGAATCCACGGGCCTGCTTCCGTAAGCGGGGCCCGATGACTGCCATATTAAAGTTCACGCCGTTCGTGACCTCTTCGAGCCGGGGCGTCCCGGTGCTCCACCGGGCATCGGCATTCAGCGCCCGCCCGGCGTCTCCGGCATCATCGACCGGCTCCGGCGCGTAGATCATAACATGGCCGAGCGGCGCGTTCAGCGCCATGCCCCGATCGTGCTTGTAGCGCCGGAGTTCAGCGACCATCTTCACGAGAAGGTCGCCGTGGCGCCGGGCCTCATCGTCGGCATACGCAAAGTCAGGCCAGCCCTCTTTGTGCACGCTCCTCCCGGTCAGGTTGTGGTAGCACTCCTCCGCAAAGTGCGGGATGATCGGGGCGAGAAGACGGCAGAGGACGTCCATAGTCGTCCGAAGTGCGCTGCACGCGCTGGCCCTGCTGTTGTCTTCTGCGTACAGGCGCCCTTTCGTGATCTCGATGTAGTCATCGGCGAGCGTGTTCCAGGCAAACTCCCGGATAGCCCTGAGCGCCCGATCGAACTGGTAGCCTTCCATCGCAGCGGTGGCTTCCGCAACGGTATCGGAGAGCCGGACAAGGAGCCAGCGGTCGGTGAGTTCCGTCACCGGCCCCGGCTCTCCGGTCACCGTATCCAGGTGCCCCATGACGAACCTGAAGATGTTCCAGAGTTTGGTCTGGAAACGGGATGCGGCAACGACGTCATTCCAGTTGAACATGATATCCGAGCCGATCGTCGCGCCTCCCGCACCCCACTGCCTGAGCGCGTCCGCCCCGTACTTCCCGACGACCTCCTCGGGAGAGATGATGTTGCTTCTGCTCTTGCTCATCTTGAACCCGTCATCCCCGAGCACCATGCCGTTGACGAGGATCTGGTCCCAGGGATGGCTGCCGACCAGAGCTTTCGCCCGGAGGATCGTGTAGAACGCCCATGTCCGTATGATATCGTGCCCCTGGGGGCGCAGCTGTGCCGGGAAGAGCGGCGGCCTGCCGTCTCCATCCCACCCGGTGACGTGGAGCGCCGATATCGACGAGTCCATCCAGGTATCGAGCACATCCTTCTCGCCGGTGAAGTTCGACCCGCCGCACCGGGGACAGGGGGCTTTCGGCGTATCGACAGTCGGGTCGACCGGGAGGTCTTCTCCATCCGGGAGGATCAACTCACCGCAAGAATCGCAGAACCAGACCGGGATCGGTGTCGCAAAGATCCGCTGCCGGGATATGCACCAGTCCCACTCCATCGACTCTGCCCAGTTCTCCAGCCGGGTGAACATATGCTCCGGTGTCCAGGAGACCCTCCGGGCCGCATCCAGAATATCGTCCTGGTGGACCCGGACAAACCACTGGCGTTCGGAGAGGATCTCGATAGGTGTCTTGCACCGCCAGCAGGTCCCCACTCGCTGTTCGAGTTCTTCCTGCCGCTTCAGGATCCCCTTCTCTTCCATATCCCGAAGGATCGCCTTCCTGCAGGCCTCCGACGGCATCCCCGCGTAAGGGCCCGCGACCGCAGTCATGACGCCCTGCCGGTCGATCGCCTTCCGAAGTTCCAGGTCGTGCTGTTTCCACCAGTAGACATCCATCTTGTCCCCGAACGTACAGATCATCACCGCACCGCTGCCGAAGTTCGGGTCGACCGCAACGTCCTCGATGACCGGCACCTGGTGCCCGAAGATGGGAACCGCAAGCCTCTTCCCCTTCATGCCGCGATACCTCTCGTCATCGGGGTGAACCGCCACCGCAACACAGGCCGCAAGGAGTTCTGGCCGGGTGGTGGCGATCTCGACTCCGTCGAAGTCGAAGTAGTTGAGTGTGGTGGTTCGGGGAACGTAGTTGACCTCGGCGAACGCGATGGCTGTCTCGCACCGGGTGCAGAAGTTCACCGGATGCTCGCTCTGGTAGATGTCGCCGGCTTTGAGCATCTGCAGGAACGATGCCTGGGTCTTTTTGTAATACTCCGGGAGCATGGTGATATACTCGTGGCTCCAGTCGGTGGAGAACCCGAGCCGCCGCATGGTCGCCCGCATCTTCTCGATGTTCCCGAGCGTGAGGTCGCGGCACATCTCCCGGAATTTCTCCCTCGATACATCGTTCTTGGTTATCCCGTAGGTCTCCTCGACCTTCACCTCGGTGGGGAGGCCGTGGCAGTCCCACCCCTGCGGGAACATAACGTTAAAACCGCGCATACGTTTGTACCGCGCGATGAAGTCGATGTAGCACCAGTTTAAGGCGTTGCCGATATGGAAGTTGCCGGTAGGATACGGTGGCGGCGTATCGATGATGAACCGGGGTTTCGGCGAGCCGGGATCGAAATAGTTATCCTCATCCCGCCAGGCATTCTGCCAGCGCCTCTCCACTTCTTCAATATCGTAATTTTTGGGTAGTTGATGTGACGGCGACATTTTCAGTGTATAATCTCTCTCGTTCCAGTGAAATATATTGTTCTACGGGGCTTTGGCGCTATCAAATACCCCGTGCCGTACGCAGGTTTGTCGTCCCTGACCGGGCCTCTCGGGGGTGAAGAACACGGGAGAGGCGAAGACGGCAGGCATTCGGATCCTAAAGGCTTTTTCCCTGCACAACCAAAGGTGTATGAATGACAAAGCCGCCGGGGTTGGTTCTGGCATCGGTGCTCACCCTCGCCTTCATAGGCCTTGCCCCCCTGCTCCAGCCGGCATGGCTGCTCACCCTCCTCCTCATTCCGTTCTCGCTTGTCCTCTTCCTCATCCGGGATACCCGGTACGTATCGCTCTCGATCATCGCACTTGCCGTGCTCTACGGGCTCGGCTGGCTCTCGACGTTCGTCTTCACCTGCACGCTCGGCATCGTCGTCATCGGCGAGCTCGCATTCCGGCTCACCGGAGGCAGGCAGGTATCTTACCTCCACCACCTGGCTGCCGCCATCGGCATATCGCTTGCGGTGATGCTTTATCTTCAGTATAGCGCTCCGCTCGTCGTCGTGATGGGTGTTGTCGCCGCGGTGCTGCTCCGGGCGGTTCTCCGGAGCCGGGACGACGCCCTTATGATCGAGGCGCTCGGTGTGGCGATGACCATGTTCCTCTTCGAGGAGATCAACTTCGAGGTCGACCTGAGCATCCTCGTCGCCGCGGCCGCGATAGCGTTCGGGTTCGGCTACACATCCTACCGGCTCCGGGTGGCCGACGTCAGCGGTCTCTTCTCGGGCGCCATGATCGGCATCATCCTCATCGTCTTTGCGGACGTCCGGTGGTTCCTGATCATGCTCACCTTTTTCATCATCGGTGCCGGGGCTACCCGATACCACTACGCTGAGAAGGAGAGGCTCGGGGTTGCCCAGGAGCACGCGGGTGTGCGCGGCTACTTCAACGTCTTCGCAAACGGCCTGGTGGCGACCGGCGCCGCCATCCTCTACGGTGTCACCGGGCAACCGGCCTTCGTGGCACTCTTCATGGGAAGCGTCGCCTCCGCCGCCGCCGATACCGCCGCAAGCGAGATCGGGGTCACGGGGAAGACGCCCTACCTGATCACGACGCTCCGGCCGGTGCCCCGGGGAACGAACGGTGGGGTGACCCTGCGGGGTGAGGTTGCGGCCATCGTCGCGTCCGCCCTCGTCGCCGTCGCCGCCTGGGTGATGGGCGTCGCCGATCCCTGGATGGTCGTCGTCACGGTCATCGCCGGCTTCATCGGCACAAACATCGACAGCCTCGTAGGGGCGACACTCGAGAACAGCGGCAGGATCGGAAACTCAGGCACGAATCTGACCGCTACGTTCTTCGGCGGGGTCTCGGGAATGCTCCTCTATATGCTGGTGTGAACCGTCGTGGAGGATCTCGAGGGCGCGCTCCCGATGCTCGTGCATCGATTCTCAATACGTAATACAACCAGAGAGGGTACCGATTGGATCTCGCACTCTTGCTCCAGGAGGTCATACCCTGAGGCACGCCCGGGCATGGCGTCCCCCTGGCTATCGCCATGACTGCCCCCCCCTGGGGGCGGGGGAGGAGGCCGGAGGCCGGGCGGGGTGGGGGGATGCCGGAGCGAGATGTACGAGTATCCCCTG
>JALNXI010000041.1 GCA_023230425.1 Methanoculleus sp.
CGGAACGCTTGCAGGCGGCATCGCCGCTGGGGCCACGGTCTGCACGCCGCCACCCGGTGCACTGTTCAGGTGTGCCGTACAGAGTTCGTTGAGCCATTCAGACCGGGACATACCCAGGGAGTCGCACATTCTGTCGATCGCCTTCACGAGGTCATCGTGCATCGTGACCGAGTATCGCACCATATATACAGTTATGTGGTGCAGGACATTATCTTTTTGATTTATTTCGCACCGGACCTCGGGAAAATGCACCGATTCCGGTGCTGGAGACTCCAGGAGCAGGCGGAGAGGTGGTGAAGGACGCCGACCCCGGGGGAGGAGCGCACCGGATTTGAACCAGAACGGCCAGTGCCGGTTCGTCGCCGATGGTGCCGGAGGTGCCGTGCCGGATGTGGATCTCCCGCTCACAACAGGTGAGGTGCACCGGTCTATCACCCCGGTCATGCCGGAGCAGGAGGTTACGCCCGGCGGGATCGCGGTGACCTTCGCCGCGAACAATCTCGCCCCCGTTTCTGCTTCACCCGCGACCTCCTCCCGCTTCTCCCACAGAGCGCCCCGGCGAGGGTCGTCAACGTCGCTTCGATCGCCCACCCGAGCGTGCGGTCGGTCGAACGGGAGAACCTTCCGGGCTTTGAGGACGACGACGCCTACTCCGCGTCAATACCTGGATCCGGAGGTCCGGGAGTTGGGGCTCGACCTCACCAGAACGGGGCGATGATGACCCGAAAGCATATACCGGATGAAGGAGAGCCGTAACCCTCCCGGTACCGGGCAGTGAACACACGGAGGAAGATCGTATGAAACGTGAGTTGAAAGGTGAGGGGAAAGAGGAGACGAAAGAGTACTGGTGCGAGATATGCGGTGCGGCCTGTGATGAGATCACCGAAGAGACGTTTCCCGACCTGAGAAAGGCCCGGACACTCTGTCCTGACTGCAGGAAGTCCTACGATGAGTCCTGCAGGCTGCGGTAGTGCGGCAGACCCTCTTCCTGCGGGGCAGGAGGAGGTGCACGGCGAAGGGCAGGACGGGCCGGCTTCCCGGCAGGAAGAGCACTCCGCCTCTCCCCCGGTTCGCACTGCCTACCGGCACTCTCCAGTGCGTCCGCGGATCTTCTCCACCGCCTCCTCTGCGGCCCTCTGGACGTACCAGTCCTCATCGCTGAAGATGCCCCTGAGGGCCTCGACCGCCCGTGCATCCCCGATCTCGGAGAGCACGTCCGCAGCACGCTTCCTGACGTCGCTGTCCCGATCGCCGAGTGCGGATATGGTCGGCCCCATGGCCGGGGCCCCTATGGCGACAAGCGCCGCGGCGGCCTCCCGCCGGATGCTGTAGTAGTCGTCGTGGAGGAGGTCCATGAGGGCAGGGACCGCGCGGGGATCGCACACCTCGCCGAGAGCCTTTGCCGCCCGCCGCCGGATGCTGTCGTCGCGGTCGTTGAGCACCCGCAGCAGTGGCTCGACCGCGAGCGAGCCCATCCGGGTGAGATCGCTCCACCGCTCCTTCGCGATCAGGTAAAGGGCCATCTCCTCCTCCTCCGGGCCCGGTGACCAGCCCAGGCGGTCGAGGGCGTCCGCAGCCCCGGCACGGACACGGAAATGGCCGTCAGCAAGCGCACCGGGGAGCAGCCTTCCCGCGGGCTCGCCGACCAGCACGAGGGCCGCCACCGCACCCTTCCGGGCTGCATCGTTTCCCTCCTCAAGGACGGACAGGAGCGCCTCGACTGCCATCTCGCCCATCATACCGAGCGCCCGCACAACTACGCGCCCCACACGCGAGTCCCCATGCAGGAGCGTATCTGTGAGCGGCTCGAGGGCAGCCGGGTTTCCGATCTTGCCGAGCGCTGCGGCCGCTCCCATCTGGACCGCCGGAGGGCCGCTGCGGAGAGCCCGGACCAGCGGCTCGACAGCGGGGTCCCCGATACCGACAAGCGCCCGCGCCGCTCCCAGGCGGGTATGCCAGTCGCGGTCCTGGAGGGCATCGATGAGCGGCACGACCGCCGCCTCCCCGATCATCTTGAGCGCCTCGACCGCCTTTCTCCGCTCGCCGTCCTGCTCATCATGCAGTTCATGGATCAGTCTCATGACCGCAGGCGCTCCAATCATGCCGAGCGCCCGCGCCGCACCCATCTGAATTGCACTATCAGGGTCGTTGAGCGTCCGGATCAGCGGCTCGACAGCGCCGGACCCAATCTCCGCAACGGAAGTCCACTGCTCCTTTGCAATCAGGTAGTTGACCGTCTCACCTTCGGTCTCCGGCACCCATCCGACCCTTCCAAGAGCCTCCGCGGCGCCCAGCCGTACGCGGTAACGCTCATCCTGAAGCGCCTCCCTGAGCTCGGTGACAGCCTGTCTGCCGACCCGGATGAGCGTATCGATCGCCTCCAGCCGGATAGTGTCGTCCGGGTGCCCCAGTGCCCCGATGAGCGGGCCGATGGACACATCCCCGAGATCGATGAGCACGTCCCCGGCCCTCTGCCGGACCAGAGCATCACCGTTCGCGAGCGCGAGAACCAGCGCGTCGACGGAAGGTTCCCCCATCGCTATCAGAACATCCGCTGCAACCTGCCTGCTATCAGAGCGTCCGAGAGCCGTGATGAGAGCACCGGCAGCAGGACCTCCGATCCGGACCAGCGCCCCGGCGGCTGCCCGGCGGAGCGTCTCCTCGTCCAGGGCACGGATCAGGGGTTCCACAGCCGCCTCCCCGATCCGCACCAGTATATCACCCACCGGCCCCTGATGAGCCTCTTCGCCGAGCAGGCGGACCAGGGGGGGAGCCGCAGGGGCCCCGATGCGGGCAAGAGACTCCGCCGCCCCCACCTGTACCCCCGTATCACGATCGGCGAGCCGCGCCACCAGAAGGTCGACGGCAGGGGCTCCGAGACCCGCGACGTCGGGCCACTGCTGCAGCGCGATCAGGTACACAGCCTGCTCCTCCACCCCCGGGGGAACCCAGCCAGCCCTCTTGAGGATCATGGCAGCCCCCATACGGATCCGGGCATTCTCGTCCCCGAGTGCTTCAACAAGCGGTTCATGTGCAGCGTCGCCAATCCCGGTGAGCGCAGCCGTCGCCCCCGCTTGTCCATCGCCGTCCTCGCCGAGGAGGGGGATGAGGGCGCCTATCGCAGGCGCACCGATGCCGACCAGGGCGTCGACGGCCTTCCGGTGGAGGCGGCCGCCGTCGCTCCTGACGATTTCGACGATGGCCGGGACAGCCTCATGCGCCCCGAGCCTGCCCAGAACCTCGACAGCATTCTCCCGGGCGGCGTCGGTCCCCCCCTCGAGCAGCGCAAGAGCCGGGGCGACGGCAGGTCTCCCGATGGCAACGAGTGCATCCGCCGCCGCCGGGGCAACGACACTGTCAGCGAGGGCACCTACGAGCGGCCCTACAGCCGCAGAAAGACCGATCTCGCCGAGTGTCGCCGCAGCCTCGCTGCGTATTTGGTCGTCGTCACCATTGAGCGTCCGGATCAGGGGAACGACCGCCGGAGCACCCATCAGGGCAAGTTCCACCCACTGCTCCCGGGCAATCAGGTACCACGCCCGCTCGGCGTCACTCCAGGGTTCCCAGCCCATCCCGTCCAGAATATCGGCGACATGACCACGGACCCTGGACCGGCCGGCTGTCAGCGCCTGGATCAGGGGCGGGATCGCCGCCTCCCCGAGCGCACCGAGGACCTCCCTGAGCGCCCCCTGCGCCTCCCCATCCGGGCTGTCCAGAGCCTGGATGCATGCCTCCGCTGCCGGCTCCCCGATCTTGAGTATGGCCGTCGCCGCTGCGCTGCAGAGAGACGGGTCGGAGAGCAGCCGGATGAGCGAACCGACCGCGGGGGATCCGATCTCCGCGAGCGCCATGACCACGAGCCGCCGGACCTCATTGTCTGCTTCGTGCAGTAGATCGACCAGGGGGCCGACTGCGACCTCCCCGACCTCCCCGAGGGTCCGGGCGGCATTCCACCATGCCTCCCTGTCCGGAGATTTTAGGATGCCGATGAGGGGGCCGACCGCGGCCTCGCCATACTCCGCAACATCAAGCCACGCCTCGCCGGCGATGAGATACCGGATCGCCCCGGCGTCGTCGGGCGGCCTCCACCCGAGTTCCCGGAGAACCCCTGCAACAGATCTCCGGATGTTCCCATCGGGGGCATCAAGGGCCCCGACAAGGGAGGGAACCGCCTCGTCCCCGATCTCCCGGAGCGCGTAGAGAGAGCCGAACTGCACATCGCCATCATCTCCGGCGAGCGCTGCGATGAGGGGCGGCACAGCGGGCCCCCCGATACGCACGAGCGTGGCGGCAGCCCCGGTCTGCGCCGCATCGTCCCCGAGCGCGGCGATCAGCGCCGGGATTGCCTCTTCACCCATCAAGGCGAGGGCTTCGGCGACGCACCACCGCCTCCCGTCGTCCGCACGAGCGAGGGCCCGGATCAGGGGAGCCACGGCATCGGTTCCGCGCTTGGCGACGGCATCCATGGCGCGTCCCCGGACTTCAGCATCTGCACTGCCAAGGTCGTCGATGAGCGACTCCACCGGGCGGTCCTCATGCGGGGCAAAAACCGCAGTCACCGGTTCATCGGAGCCGGGATCATCCTCCGTCAGGCAGGCATCGAGTTCGATGATCCCGGGAGACGGTTCATCAGCCCCGCCGTCGAACCCGAGCAGTCTCATGAGTTCCTCATCGCTGAGGGACTCGGAGCGCGGGGTAGATCGGTCATCCGGAGGAGGCTCCGGAAGTTCATCCGGATCGCCGGACACACCGTCGTCCGGGCCGTGCCGGGGAGGAAGGTCCGGAAGCGTCTCAGCCTCGCCCAGGGAGGCGGCACTCTCGAACCGCCGGAGACCTTCGGGGATCTTTTCCGGCCTCTCAAGGACGTCCGTCTCACCATCGGTCCCGGCGTGCTCACCCGGGGGTGACATGTCGTTCTCTTCAATGCGTCGCCTTATCCATCGCCTGAAGAAAGAACGCCCGTCCGACCCGAGTATCCCGGGAAGGCCCACGATGGGACAGAGGGTCTCAACCACCGGAGCCACCTCGATTCCAGTCACCGTGTAGAAGAGGAGGAAGGCGAGAACTACAACCCCGGAGATCGCACACGCCAGGGCGCACAGCACCCGCCTGCGATCCCTGCCGGGCCCGGGCACGCACCCGCCCGCACAATCCATCCGCTCTGTCGCCACACCACCAATTCCGGTTGTGGAATCAACGAGAGGGGCGTCCCGGGATGCCTGTGAGGCCTCGGCGCACATAAGGAGAACTCTACGTCTGAAAATTAAATATGTTTGTTTTCTGTGCCCCACCAATAAGATAATTATTAAATACTATTTGTAATCGATCCGGGCCAGGGTGGCAACCTTCCTCTTCCCCTTCAGCCAGACCCGGAAGCCCTCCCCCGGGGCCTGGACCGGATCCTGGACGTATCGATGAGCAGCGATCTGGGTCGCCGGCCAGCCGATTCGGGCCTGCAGCCAGACCCGGAAGACCGATCAGAAGCCTTCGTTCATGAGCCGCTCAAGTTCCGAACGCTTGATTCGCCAGGACCCCCCGCACTTGACCGCCGGGATCCGCTCTTCCCTGATGAACTCACGGATTCGGCCGGGGGTGAAGTTCAGGGTCGAGGCAACATCGTCAACAGTGAGCATCGCATCGCCTGCGCTATGGTGGCTGCCGCACCCGATCGTCTCCCAGTCCTCATCCGGCAGCATGATGGTGATGACCGGTTCGCCGTCATCTCCCGGGGAGACCGCGGCCCTGAAGGTGAGTGTGGGGACGAGGCCGTTGAGGTAGATGCTGGCCTGGAACTCGAACTCCCCTTCGGTCGTCGTACGGGCTTTATCCCTGAACGCATGAAGGGTGTCCCATAAGTTCTCCGTAACGGTCTCCTGCGGTATGTTCGGAAACGGCACCATGCTCTGCGCGGCCCGTGCCGAGACCGCAAGGGGAAAGGTGATACCTATGTCCCTCCCCATACGGGTGATCTCGATTAAGTCCCCATCATCGATAGCATCCCTGCGTGTCTTTCTCTGCTGGTCCGGGTCCGCCAGCCCCCAGGTCTCGGCCGGTGTCCGTAATCGCACTTTTCGTATCTCCATGGATCATATCTCTCCGGGGTAATTTCGCGCTCTTCTCTACCACTATAGGGAAATTGATCATAAAAGATTTACCAAATATTTCGCGATATTTTGCGATTTCTTTCGCGTTAAAGGCTTTTTTTGAGAACCCGGCAAGTGAAATGCCGCCATAATCCGGCGTTATGTCGGGCACAGTCTCCAGGCGAGCGAGTATCCGGCAAAAAAATCGGAAAGGATGAAACATACGGTCCGAAATGCCTGCCACAACTCCCTATCCCTGGAGGCAGTTCCCGACAAAGCCTATATAGCAGCAGAGCGAGTCTTGAGCAGTGATTTCCCCCGAGATACCCACCCCCGGCGATGTCTACATTACACTCCTCGGACGCTCAACATGGGCGCTCGTCAACGCGTATCATGCAGTCCTGCGGGAGAAGGGGTTGCGCCCCGAACGGGTCTCTATCGTCACCGAGAAACCCTACTCGGTGAACGCATCAACCGCGGTCGAGGCAATCCGGATAATCTCAGAGGGATACGGGTTCGCTCCGGCGATAGAGGTGGAGGTCCTGCCTGAAGCCGACTTTGTAAGGGCCGGCCAGACCATCCGCTCGCTCGCCGCTGACTTTATCCGGCAGGGGTTCCACGTGGCGATCGATATCACCTCAGGGAGGAAGGTCACGGTCGCCGGAGCGCTCATAGCGGTCTCGCTTGCAGGACTCGATATCCGGCACATCTACTATCTCGCCATGGGGAGCGTCGACGACGTTGCAAAGCCATACATGATGATCCCGCACCAGATCCAGAGAATCCGGGATATCATGGAGGACGCGGGAGCAAGATCGTGAACGATGCGGTCATCAGGGAGGCCGAGGTGCAGGTCCTCCTCAACAGCCTCGACGAGGTACGCGTCTCGTATCCGCTCTACGAGGGGGACCTCCTCATCGCACGTCCCGAAGGGACCGGCTTTCGGCTCGAACTGCCCGCCTCCCGGCAGACATTCCAGGGCTGGCTCTCCGGGTACGGGCCGATGGCTGGCGAGCTCCCTTCCTACGCCGATCTCCAGGAGTGCATGTTTGCAAGCGGGATCGCGCGTTACGCGAACCAGGCCGCCTTTGATGCGATGCGCACATCCTATGGGCAGCTGAAGAAGGCCGTCTTCTTCGGCCTGGATACGAATCTCTTCTATCACGGTTTTGCATCGAACAACCCGGAGATCAATCACTCCTCTTACCTGATCGTCGATACCGTCCGGGACGAGATCACGTATGCTATCAACCGCAAGTACCCGGTAAAGATGATCGAGGAGATGGCGGCGCATGCCCCCGGCTGCCGGGAGTTCATCGGGGAACTCGAGAATAAGCGGACGAAACGGTCCCGGAAAGCAGCATACCTCGCGCTGAAAGAGTACCGCTCCATCCGCGACCGGGCGACGGAGATAGCGTCGCCGGGGACGCACACGCATCTTTCCGAGGAGAACGACCGTAACATCGTCAGGGCGCTCCGGAAGTTCGAGGAGGAGCGGTATGCCCTCCCGGTCCTGCTGACCGCCGATATCTATATGGCGGACCTCTGTATAGCCGAGGGGCTCGAGTACTTCTACTTTGACCGCCCATATCTAATCGAGGCAACAACCTGCACGGCACCGGAATTCCGGCGACTACTCTTCAACCTCGCTGCCGTCTTCGGGTTCATAGGCTGCAACGGCACCACGATCTTCGGGGAGTATGGCGGGAAGGGCAACGACCTGGACGAACTGAAGGTGCGTTTCCGGGATGATGAAGCCTACCGTGAATTCACAAGGGAATTGAAGATATGCAGACGGCTTGCAGCACTCGGCATCGAACGATAGAGGCGGTCCTCTGCGACATGGACAACACCCTCTTCGACCTGGTTGGAGCGAAGCGGGAGGCATGCCGGTGCGTGGTCGACTATCTCGGGACCGGGGATCCTGAAGCGCTCTTTCTGCAGTTTCTCAACGGAACCTACGGGTTTGAGGACCACAGGAACATACGCGACTACCTTGCCGGTCTCGGGGCATACCAGCCCGGGACATTCGAGGTCTGCTGCCGCACCTACGAGGACGTGAAACTTAACTTCGTCGAGGCTTACCCGGGCGTCGAGGAGACGCTCCGGTGCCTGCAGAACGCCGGCATCAGGCTCGCGGTCGCCACCGACGCGGAGGGGTTCCAGGCGCATCGGCGGCTCGAGAAGACCGGGCTCATCGATTACTTCGAGGTCGTTGTGACCCCGGAGGTCTCGGGAAAACGAAAACCGGAGCCCGATTCCCTCCTCTACGCCCTCCGGCGGCTCGATACGGCTCCGGCGGAGGCGATGATGGTGGGCGATAGCCCCAGGCGCGACATCGTCCCGGGAAGGCTTCTCGGCATGATGACCGCGTTTGCTGCCTACGGCGACTGGCGCGGGAGAGGAACGGCGGACGTCGAGGCCGATATTATCCTCGCGGAGTTCTCCGAACTCCCGGGCCACCTGGGCATCCCGGACCGGTAGGGGCCAATCGTCAGCAGAGCGGCGATGGGGACTGTGACCCCGGCACCGGGAGGCGCGCGGCGTGGATGATGAGGGGTTGGTTGGTCTCCCCGGCCTTCCCGAGAACGATTGCTTTTCCCGCCCGGGTCATCGCAAAGACCGGGATCGACGTCCCCGCCTGCAGGAGCGCGGCCTTCGCCGCCGCCTCCCGGATGTGCTTTGAAGCACAGGCGGTGAGGAGATCGGCCGCGCCGGCCATCAGAATCGCGTCCTCCTGTGAGATCCCGGTCGTGTGGACGGCGACGATCACGACCTCCGGGAACCGGTCCCGTATAGTCGCTGCCTCGGCGGCAACGGCGGTGGTCACGGCGATCCGGCGGTGACCAAGTGTTACTGCCAGGGCGACGCCGGCGGCCTGGTCGATGGCGGCGGTCTCCGGGTCGAGGACCGCACCACCGTTCTCCTCAATCCGTGCGATCACCTCCGGAATCGGGCTCGTCTTCACGAGTCCCGACATTCGGCCGCCGATTCCCTGGATGAGGGCGGGGTTCTTCGTGACCAGTGTCCCGGCCCCGTCGGAGGCGATCACCGCAGCATCGAGGTCTCCCCGCCGGATAGCGCTGCTCAGGAGTTCCGACGCCCCGAAGAGGACGAAGTCCGGCCCGGCAAGAACCTCCCGCTCCGGCGTGCACATCCCGAAGGACCGGATACGCTCCTCAATGTTTTTGCGTATCGCCTCAGGCGTCATCTCCTTGACCGGGCAGGCAAACCGCCGTGCCAGCGGGCAGTCTTTTATCTGCGGCGTCCCGACTTCGACCACCCGGCCGTCCCTGACCACGACACGGCACCTGCCGGCAGCCTCTATGATATGTTCGTCACGGTCACTCATGTCATGCTCCTGTATCCCTATGGTAGGACGAGTATGGGGAATAATAATGCCTCTTCTGGACCCCGGGTAAACGCTTATCCGATAAGCCCTTCCATGAGAGTGTAGGGAGTCTATGATACGCTTACAGCTGGAAGACGGAGTGAGCAGGCATGGGCCGGATCTGTAGCCCGTTCGTCGTGATCGAGTGCAGCCGGCAGTGCGGCTTCTCCCGGATCTACAACGAGCCCACCGAGGAGCAGAGCGCTGAGATCGCCAATATGAAGACCTGCCCTGCTTGCGGCGCCCCCGCCCGGCGAAGACTCTTTTGACGGCTGGAACCATGGCGGCGAAACGCTACTGGGAGATCGATCTCGCCCGGGGCATCGCTGTCGTGACGATGATCCTCTTTCACTCCGCCTTCGACCTCAATTTCTTCGGGGTCCTGCCGCTGGACGTCTCCGGCGGGTTCCTCCGGATGCTCGCCTACCTGACTGCATCGACGTTTATCTTCCTCGTCGGGGTCTCCTTCACCATCAGTTATGCCCGGGCCGCACGAAGGCTCACCGGGCGCGATCTTACGCTCAAGTACGTCCGGCGCGGCCTCACGATCTTCAGTTACGGCCTCGTCATCACCGCCGTCACCTGGATCTTCCTCCCGTCCGTCTACGTCGTCTTCGGCATCCTGCACTTCATCGGCGTTGCAATCATACTTGCGCCGCTGTTTGCGCGGCTCAGCCCAACAGCCCTCATCCTCGCGAGCGCCGCCTGCATCCTTGCCGGCTACGTCACAAACAGCATCTCAGGCCCCTGGCCCCTCCTCTGGCTCGGGATCCACCCGGTATCCTTTGCAAGCCTTGATTACGTGCCGCTCCTCCCCTGGTTTGGCCTCGTCCTCGCCGGCATGGCCTTCGGTTCGCTCTTCTACCCGGACGGGAGCCGGGGTTTCTCGCTCCGGACGGCGGAGCCGGCGTTCGCCCGGCCATTCTCGATCCTCGGCCGGCACTCGCTCTTCATCTACTTCATGCACCAGCCGCTCATCCTTCTCCTGATCGCGGTCTTCGCGCCCGCCGTCATGCCGGTGTTCTGGTGATGGGGCGGGGCGGCCTCCTTCGCCCCGGAGACCTCTACCTGCCGAAGAGCGGGACGTCCGCGAAGGCCCGGACGTCAAAGACCCCCCGCTCCGTGACCCGCACCTCGGGGATGACGGTCAGGGCGAGGAACGAGAGATACATGAAGGGGTTCTCGACCGCGCCCAGCCGCCGGGCATGCTCCTCAAGGGTCGCGAGGCGCTGCACGACCTCCCCGTAGGGGAGCGCCGACATAAGCCCCGCACACTCGAGGGGGAGCGCGGTCACCTCATCGCCGGAGGCGACCGCAAGCCCCCCTCCGAGCCGGACCACCTCGCCTACGGCGCGGATGATATCGGCGTCACTGGCCCCGACGGCGACGATGTTATGGGAGTCGTGGGAGACGGACCCGGCGATCGCCCCTTCCTGCAGGCCGAAACCGTGGACGAGCCCGACACCGGAACCGCCTGCCCGGTAACGGTCGGTGACGACCGCCTTGAGGATGTCGCGGTCAATGTCCGGGACCCCGGCGGCATCCACCGGGCAGCGCAGATCAAGGGTCGTGATCTGCCCGGGCACGATGCCGATCACCCGCGCCTCTCCACGGCCGGTTATCTGGATATCGCGAGGCTCCGGTACGCGGGCGTGCAGGGGGACCGCGGGACAGACCGGTGGGCGGTAGCCGGCATCGACCACCTCAACGCCGCGCTTGAATGTCCTCAGGACTCTGAACCGGACGGGGTCGTCGATGATGCAGAAGTCGGCGATTCTCCCGGGGGCAAGGGCGCCCCGGTCGTGGAGCCCGAACCGGTCGGCAGCCGAGAGCGTCGCCATACGGAGCGCCAACTCGACCTCAAGCCCGCATGCGACTGCTTTCCTGATGCAGTCGTCGATATGCCCCTCCCCGGCGAGCATGTCGGCATGCCGGTCATCGGTGGCAAAACAGCACCGCGGCGTCGTGCAGGCGTTGACGAGCGGCAGGAGCTCCCGGAGGTTTCGCTCCGTCGAGCCTTCC
>JALNXI010000042.1 GCA_023230425.1 Methanoculleus sp.
CCTCGACGTGACCGAGCGGAGGCGCGCGGAGCAGGCGTTGCAGGAGAGCGAAGAGCGGCTGAACCTCGCACTCCTGGCGGCAAACGACGGGCTGGTCGACTGGGACGTCAGCACCGGCAGGATCTTCTACAGCCCCCGGAATTTCACGATGCTCGGCTACGAGCCGGGGGCGTTCGCGCTCACGATCCCCAGGATTCTCGCGCTCGTCCACCCGGAGGACCGCGGCCGCGTGGAGGCGGCGCTCGCCGACATGATCACCGGAGAGCGCGACCACTGCAAGATGGAGTTCCGAGCACGATCCGCATCCGGGGAGTGGTTCTACGTGCTTGATCGGCTCCGGGTGGTCAAGCACGACGGTAGCGGTATGCCGCTCCGGATCGTGGGGACGCACTCCGATATCACGGAGCGGAAGCAGGCAGAGAAAGAACTTCTGGTCCGGGAGATGGCAATGGAGTCGTCGCTCTCCGCCATCGCTATCGCCGACCTTGAGGGACGCCTGACCTACGCCAACCAGGCGCTGCTCGCGATGGGTGGGCTCACCGACCCCGGTCAGGTTCTTGGACGGAACATCTCAGAGTTCTGGGTCGAACCCGAGAGGGTCGCGGAGGTGCTCCGTACGCTCGCCGAACGAGGCAGATGCACCGGGGAACTGGTCGGCCGGAGGGCCGACGGGGCGCATTTTACCGCCCACGTGACCGTGAACGTCGTCAGTGACGGATCCGCGAGTCCGGTCTGCATCATGGCCACCGCCATCGACATCACCGAGAAGAGGCGCATGGAAGAGGCGCTCCGGGAGAGCGAGGAGCGCTACCGGACGCTTGCGGAGTCGGCACCGGACATCATCTTCCTCGTCAGCACAAAGGGAGACGCCCTCTACGTGAACGGTGCTGGCGGCCGCCTGCTCGGGGTGGAGCCAGAGAGCCTCCGGGGGAAGAACCTCAGGGACCTGTTCCCGCCTGCTGTCGCGGAGCGATGGCTTGCGAAGATCCGGATCGTGGCGGAGAGAGCCGGGGGGATCCTCACCGAGGAGACCCTGCTCCCCGGGGACGGCGGAGGCACCTGGCTTGAGACGCGTCTCATCCCGATGGTGGGGAGCGACGGCACCGTCCGGAGCCTGCTCGGGATCAGCCGCGACGTCACCGGCCGGAAACGGGCGGAAGAGCAGCTCCGGTTCCAGGCCCTGGTGCTCTCGCAGGTAGAGGATGCTGTGACCGCGTTCGATACCGGGGGGAGGGTCACCTACATGAACCAGGCCGCGGAGCGGCTCTACGGTGTTCCTTTAAGCGAGGCCATCGGCCGGCCGGGATCGGAATTCTTCACCTGCGAATGGCTCCACCCGGACGATAATGAAGCGGTAAAAAACGCCCTCCGGGCCTCCGGGACCTGGCACGGCGTTGTCCTCCACCGGAAGAGGAACGGGGAGACCATATTCGTCGATGAGACCCTCAGCACCCTGACCGGCGAGGACGGGAGGAGCACCGGGGCGCTCTGCTCCCTCCGCGATGTTACTGCACAGAGGCGGGCCGAACTCGAACTCCGGATCAAGGATATGGCGATAGCGTCATCGCTCGATGCCGTCGCCCTCATCGACCTCGAAGGGAGGATCATCTACGTCAACCGTGCCTCTCTCGCCGTGCATGGCTGGGAACGGGAGAAAGAGGTTATCGGGGAGCCGTTCTCGACGATCTGGGCCGACCATGAGGGGGTGGAGCGGATCCGGGAAGGGACCCTCCGGAACGGATCCTGGCTCGGGGAGATGGAGGCTCGACGGCGTGACGGAACGACCTTCCCCATGCAACTTGCTCTCTCCGTCGTCACCGACGAGTCAGGGAGGCCGCTCTGCATGATGGCCTCGGGAATCGATATCACCAGGCGGAAGCAGGCCGAGCAGGAACTCAGGATCCGGGATATGGCGATGGCATCGTCGTCGAGTGCGTTCACCATCGCCGACCTCGAAGGCCGCCTGACCCACGTCAACCAGGCCTTCCTCTCGATGTGGGGTTACACCTCGGTCTCAGAGGTTATCGGGAGACCGGTCACGGAGTTCTGGCAGGACGAGGAGGAGGCCAAGGCGGCTCTCCGGGCGCTCCGCGAGACGGGCAGGTACACCGGCGAGCGGGTCGGCCGGAGGCGGGACGGAACAGAATTTTATGTCCTCTTCTCCGGAAACCTGGTGACGAGCGACACCGGAGCACCCATCTGTCTTGCGGCATCGCTCACCGACATCACCGGTCTGAAGCGGGCCGAGACGGAGATCCAGGCACATAACCGGGAACTCTCGATCTTGAACCAGATCATCGGCGTATCGACATCTGCAAGGGATATCGGTGATGCGCTCGGGGGCATGCTCGGGGCGACCCTCGCCCTCCTCGACCTCCGTGGCGGCGGCATCTACCTGATCGAGCCGGGACGGCAGAGCGCACGACTTGTCTGCGTTCAGAACCTTCCGGAGGATTTCCTCCCGCAACCGTGCATCCCGGATATCACGGCCCTGCCGTACGCGGAGGTGCTGGTGGCAGGAGAGCCCCTCTTCTTCGACGACCACCCGCGCCCCCGCTACCCGGGAGAGGGGAGCGGAACGCAGCACCCGTATGCCAGCATCCCGATTGTGGCGCACGAGAGGGTCATCGGGGCCCTGAACGTGGCCCTCGGGGAGGGGAACCGGTTCACCGGCGACGACCGCTCCCTGCTCGCGGCCATCGGAAGGGCGGTCGGCACCTCTGTCGAGCGCAGCATGCTGATCCGGCAGCTTGAGATGGCCGAGCGGGAGGCAAACCTCTACCTCGATATCCTCAGCCACGACATAAGGAACGCGGAGAACATATCAAGCCTCTACACCGACCTCCTCATCGATATGCTCGCAGGGGAGGCGAAAGGTTACGCGCAGAAGGTCCGGAGCAGCATCAGGAAAAGCATCGAGATCTTAAGGAACGTCTCGACGATCCGTCGGATCCACCACGAGACGGCCACGCTCGCGCCGGTCGACATCGACCGGGTGATCCGGGATGAGATCGGTGTGTTTCCAGAGATCCGGATCCGCTACGACGGCACGGTGCTCGAGGTCATGGCCGACCCTCTCCTCCCCGAGATCTTCACGAACCTCATCGGGAACGCCGTCAAGTTCGGCGGGCCGGCAGTCGAGGTCACCATCGGGGTGGAGGTGAGCGACTGCGAAGTCCGGGTCTCGGTCGAGGACACCGGACCGGGGGTTCCCGACACTATGAAGGAGGCCGTATTCATGCGGTTCGGGCAAAACAGGAATCGAAAGAGCGGCCAGGGTCTCGGGCTCTCCATCACCCGGATGCTCGTTGAACGCTACGGAGGCCGGATCCGGGTCGACGACCGGGTGCCGGGCCACCCGGAATGCGGCGCGGCCTTCCGGTTCACGCTGAAGCGAGCGCCCTGAAGAGAGAGGGGGTGCCCCCTCACAGGAGCGACCAAATGAGGATCCCGGCGGAGGCGGCCATGAGCGCCGCGAAGATGGCCGGGTTCCAGGCAAGGACTTTGCGCCCGTCGAGAACGCTGATCGGGAGCATATTGAAGGTCGCGATCATAGCGTTGACCCGGAGCCCGACGAGGCCCACGAGGCCGATGAGCCCGCCGCCGAAGATCATGAGGGCTGCGAACGGTATGCAGAGGAGGAGGTTCGTTATCGGCCCTGCCGCTGATATCCGCCCGTTCTCGGCCCGTGTGGCGTTTCCGTAGACGTAGGTCGCCCCCGGTGCCGCAAAGACGACCCCGACGAGCGCCGCCAGCACCACGGCAACGAGGAGCATCTGGTTATCCTTCTGAAACTCGGCCCAGTAGCCGTAGCGCATGGCGGCAAACTTGTGCGCCAGCTCGTGGAGGACGAAGGCGACCCCCACCGTGAGAAGGGACATCACGAAGAAGAAGAGGAGCCCGGCGATGTCCACTCCGCCCCTGATGTAGATCAGGGTGAAGGCGATCGAGATGGCAAGCCACGCGATCAGGAGGTCCCGGCGCTCGCGTGGCGGTATTCGTTCCAGCATCCGTACCAGTTTCGCGCCGGCATCATAATATTCTTCGCTTCTCTGGGGACATGGGCCAACCCATCAGGTTTATTCCCCTGCCGGGGCTAATCATGGAGTATGTCCCTTGATGCCGTCAGGAACGGAATCCGGGAGATCGACAAGCGGATCATCGATCTCGTTGCAGAACGGCAGAGACTGGCGACGAGAATCGCCCGCCTCAAGCAGGAGAACAGCCTTCCCATCCGCGACGACGAGCAGCGGAGAGCGGTCCTCGACCGGGCCTTCACCTACGCCGTCGAGAGCCGTATCGACCCGGTCGCCGTCCGGAACATCTTTGAGATCCTGATCGATATGAACGAAGAGCGGCAGCGGGAGTGCAGCGGGGACGGCAACCTACCCTGAAAAAGGGTTATAAAGAGAGCATCGTGCCGACGCCCTCGTCGGTGAAGAGCTCGAGGAGCAGGTTGTGCTCCCGGTTGCCGTTCACGACGTGGGCGCTCACGACGCCGCTCCTGACCGCCTTCATACACCCTTCAAGTTTCGGGATCATACCGCCGGCTATCGTCCCGTCGCCGATCATCCCCTCCGCCTCGGAGAGGGCGAGGCGATGGTAGACCATGGTCCGGTCGGCGTTCATCACCCCGTCCACGTCTGTCAGGTTGATCAACTTAAACGCCCCGAGAGCGATCGCGATCTCGGCTGCCGCGGTATCGGCGTTGATGTTCAGGCTGCCACCCTGCCGGTCGAGAGCCATCGGCGCCACCACCGGGATGTAGCCCTGGGCGAGGAGGCAGTGGAGCACCTCGGGATCGACCTCCTCGATCTCGCCGACCCGGCCGAGGTCCACCTCCTGGACGACATCCCCCACCTTCACCCGCTGGAGCTCCATCTTCCGGGCTATGAGGAGGTTACCGTCGTTGCCGGAGATCCCGACTGCCCGGGTGCCGCAGTTCGCGATGAGGGAGACGATCCCGTCGTTGATCTTCCCGACGAGGACCATCTGGGCGATCTCCAGGGTCTCGGGGTCGGTGATCCGCAAGCCCCCGACGAACTTCGGCTCCTTGCCCATCGCCTGCATCTTTGCGGTGATCTCGGGGCCCCCGCCGTGCACCAGGACGACCTTCATCCCCACGTAGCGGAGGAGGACGGCATCCCGTATCACCGTCTCGAGGATGCTCTGGTCGACCATCGCATGGCCGCCGAGTTTGATCACGATCGTCTTGCCGTGAAACTTCTGGATATAGGGGAGTGCCTCCATCAGCACATCTTCTCGTTTCATGTCGTATACTTCCCGTTGATCTCGACGTATTTCTCGGTGAGGTCGCATCCCCACGCCGTCGCCTTCCCATCACCCGCGGCGAGGTCAAGGTCGAATGCGACGGTACCACCGCGCATCGCGGCCTTCGCCGCTCCGAGGTCGGCGACGATCTCGCCGCGGATGACGAGTGGCGTCCGCCCGGCCCCCTCGCCCACAGAGAGTGAGACCGCGTAGGGGTCGAACTCAGCGCCCGACCGGCCTGCAGCCGCGACCACCCGACCCCAGTTCGGGTCCTCGCCGTAGATGGCGGTCTTGACAAGCGGGGAGGCGACGATCGTCCGCGCAACGCAGGCGGCCTCATCCTCGTCGGCGGCGCCGCGGACCGTGACCGCGAGAAGCTTCGTCGCTCCCTCGCCGTCGCGGGCGATCTGGACCGCAAGGTTGCGGCAGACTGCCTCGACGGCTCTCGCAAGTTCTTCGCGGTCCACCCGGCCTGCGGCGCCGGTCGCAGTGCAGAGGGCCACGTCGTTCGTGCTCGTATCCCCGTCGACCACGACCCGGTTGAATGACCGCCGGGTCGCCTGCCGGAGGGTATCGTGGAGGGCCGGGGCCTCGACCTCTGCATCGGTGTAGAGGAACGCGAGCATCGTCCCCATGTTCGGGGCGATCATCCCGCTCCCCTTGGTGATCCCGCCGACAGAGAAAGACTCCGTCTCGACGAGGGCATGTTTCGGGAAGGTGTCGGTCGTCATGATCGCCCGGGCCGCTGCGGCCTCGGCATCGTCGTTCCTGGCGAGAAGCGGCGCGACCCGCTCGCACTGGTCCCTGATGAGCGGGAGGTCGAGGTAGCGGCCAATCACCCCGGTGCTCGCGACACCGACCGACTCCGGCTCAAGCCCGAGAGGTCCTGCCGCGATGGCGCACATCTCCACCGCGTCGCGGTATCCCCGCTCGCCGGTGTAGGCGTTTGCACACCCACTGTTCACGACGACTGCGTCGAGCGCTCCTTTGCGCATCCGGTCCATCATCACATCGACCGGGGCCGCCCGCACTTTATTCGACGTGAAGACACCGGCCGCCGTCCCGCTCGCACGGATCAGCGCAAGCCCGAACTTTCCTTCCTTGATCCCCCATGCACTGACGCCTTCGACTGCACAGATGCTCTTCATGCTTCTTCCTCCTCGACGGGTGCCCCGATGCCCCTGACGATATCGGCCCGGGTGACGATCCCGACCAGTCTTCCGTCACGAAGCACCGGGAGGCGCGCTATCCTCTCACGGAGCATCAGGGAGGCTGCATCGGCGATATCCGACTCCTCGTCGATCGTGAAGACCGGGCTGCTCATCACCTGCCGCACTTCCATATCGCTGATATCGGTGAGCGCCCGCTTCGTCTTCTCCCAGTTGATGAACTCCCTGATGGGAACCTCGATCACCTCAAGCGGCGACGGGAGCCAGAGGTCGCTCGAGAGGTCGCCGGTATCGAGAAGCGATATGATATCGGTCTCGGTGACGATTCCCGCCACCCGCTCACCCTCCATAACGGGAAGCCCGCCGATATGGTACTTCCGGAGCAGCCCTGCCGCCTCACGCACCGGTGAGTCGACCCGGACGGTCACGGGGTCCGGGGTCATGATATCCTTGATCAGCACCGCCATCACCTCACGGAAGCATCCCGGCGCTGCGGAGACCGTCGTCTTCCGCAAACCCGCACATCAGGTTCATGTTCTGGATCGCCTGACCGCTTGCGCCCTTGACCAGGTTGTCGATCGCCGAGACCGCAACGACCCGGTCGCCCTCGCTCTCCACCGCCATGTCGCAGAAGTTCGTCCCCCGGACGGCGGCAAGGGTCGGTTTCTGGTAGCGGACGAAGAACTCGTCCTCGTAGAACTTCCGGTAGAGCGCCTCGACCTCTTGCTGCCCCATCGGCTCGCGGAGGAGGATGTGGGCCGTCGTGAGGATGCCCCGGTTCACCGGGAGGAGGTGCGGCGTGAAGTAGCACCGGGCGTCCGAGCCGAGCCGGGCAGCTTCCTGCTTCATCTCCGCAAGGTGGCGGTGGTTCGTCCACTTGTAGGCGCTGAAGTTGTCGCCGACGTTCGGGTAATGCGTGGTCGCGGAGGGCGAATTTCCGGCCCCTGAGACCCCGGTCTTTGAGTCGTAGATGATGGTGTGGGCGTATTTGGCGAGCGGTGCCGCCGCGAGCGTCGCCCCGGTCGGGAAGCATCCCGGGTTCGCGACGAAGGACGCGCCCCTGATCTCGTCCCGGTGGAGTTCGGGCAGGCCGTAGGGGGCCTCGAAGTAGGCCTCGTGGGGCACGCCGTAGGTCTTCTCGTAGACGTCCTTCGCGAGCCGGTAGTCGGCAGAGAGGTCGACGGTCTTAATCCCCCGCTCCACCAGCGTCCCGGCCACCTTCATCGCCGCGGTGTGCGGTACGGCGAGGAAGGCAAAGTCGGCATCGATATCGCCGGCTTCGGTGTTCCGGAACGCAAGATCGGTCAGCCCCCGGAGGTGGGGATGGACGGAGGCGACACTGACCCCATCCAACTTTCGGGATGTCGCAGCGACGACATCTGCGGACGAGTGGTGTAGCAGGAGACGCATTAACTCGCCGCCGGTGTATCCGGATGCACCGATGATCGCAATTTCCATAAGGAAGATGTGTCTTTTATAGAATCTTAAGGCTTTGTGGTGTATCGTTCGTAGAGCTGGGCCGCCATCGACTCGATCTCATCCTTTCCTTCGAGTCCTTCGAGGAGATCCCCTGGCAGCGCGGTTTTCCCGTAGACCGCACCCGCGTAGGCGCCGCAGATGAACGCGATGGTGTCGGTGTTCCCGCCGACGTGCGCAGCAACGGTGAGGAGACTTGTGACGTCTTTGATGCGATAAATCAGGAAGAATGCGAGTGGGACAGTCTGGTAGACGGTTACGTCGTTCCCGATAACAGAAAGGGCGCTCTCTAGGCTGATACCTTCGTTTGCAAGGCGGACGGCGTCGTGGATCTTGTTGCCGAGGGCAACGTCTTCGAGGCTCGCGTGCTTCTCGGCGAGGGAGAGTGCGTCGGATCGGCCGCGGACGGCGTAGTGGACGAGCATCGCGACGGTGACCGCACCGGCGTGCGCCGCCGGGTGGGTATGGGTGATGCTGCAGGCCTGGACCACCCGTTCGGTCACATCGACCGGGTCGCCGTAGGCGAGCGCGAACGGGATGGCAATGCTGATGCAGCCTGCGGTGTTGGAGGCGACCCCACCCGGCTTCTTCCCGGAGAGAAGGAGGTGCCGGCACGCGGCGTCCACGGCGCCATCGGGAAACCGGAGCTCGTCGTTCATGTACATCCGGGCAAGGGCGGCCGCATACCCCTGATCCGAGTAGGTGCCGTCGGTGAGCAGCCCGGCGACAAGAAGCATCATCTGGGTATCGTCGGTGAACTGCCCGGGTTTTAACCCGGCGTTCGGGTGTCCCCGCCACGCCCGGCGGTATCCCTCGTGGAGGCGCTGGAAGTCGGGCGGGGTGCTCTCCCGCGCCATCCCGAGCGCATCGCCGATGGCGGCCCCGAGAAGACAGCCCTTGAACTGATCGAGCATTTGAATAGTATCTCTCTAAGGATTCCACTTAAGGGTTGTTGTTGGGCGATGGGAGGGACCGGGCGCCCTGCCGGTGTCCCGGATGCGACAGGCGGGGGCGAGGGCGGTTAACGCTCACGTGAGGTATTCCTTCATCACAAAGAGTAGGCGCGCATCCGCGTTCAACCCCTGCACGAACTGTTCCCGCCCGTCACCGAAACCCGTGAGTACGGTCACAGCCGCCTCCCGACCCGGATTGCGAGCACCCCGCAGGAGAGCGCCAGGACCGCAGAGAGAGCACCGAAACCCTGCGCGGCGACGGCCGGGGCGTTCTGGACCGCCACGAAGATGTCGTCTCCGTCGCTCACTGCGATCGCTCGCCCGTCGGGGGACCACTGGTGCATCCGGAAGGTTTCATACCCCGGAGCAAGAGGTTGCGGATCCGAGCCTCCGTCATCCGTCACCCAGACCGACAATGAAGGGCAGGACTGCGAGTAGAACGCGATCCTGGCCCCGTCCGGGGACCAGAGAGGTGTAGTATCAGCGTTTCCCGAGGTCAGGTGCCGCAGGCTGCTCCCGTCGGCGCTCACGACCCGGATCTCAAACGCGACCTCGCTAGAGGAGGTCTCGGGAGTCTGCACGGCATAGAGGAGCTTGTCCCCGTCGGGAGTCACCTGCTGTTCACCCGATCCGTCGACCACTCGGATCACGGCTGTACCGGAGGCCCGGGAGAGGTAGGCGATCCTGTCGCCCCCCGGGTGCCACCGGGGCATCAGGGTGTCGCCCGAGGGAGTAAGCCTCCGCCCCCCGCTGCCGTCCGGGTTCACAATCCAGATATCGGCTTCCCTCCGGATCTCCGAGAGGTTGATAGCCGTTGCTGCACGACCACCATGCTCATCGGCAGCCATCTTCAGGATATCCGCGCCTCCGAAGAAGCACGACGTATACGCGATCGTCCTGCCGTCCGGGCTCCACTCCGCCCCGTAGCCCTGCGGTCCGTGCAGCCAGGGGATGACGTTTGCCCCGTCGGTCACCTGCACCGGGCCGGTTCCAGCGGCGTTCATCACCCAGAGGTCGTATGAGCCCGATCTGTCGGATATAAAAAGGATCTTCTTTCCGTCGGGGGACCAGGGATTCGTGAAGAAGAAGTCCCGCGACCCGGCCGGAGTCAGGTTTGTCCCGGCAGTCCCGTCGGCGGCCATCACCCGGACGGTCATCTCCCCGGTGCCGGGGTCGAACGAGGTGTACGCGATCCGTTCGCCGTCGGGGGACCAGAACGGAAACCCGTCCGACTCAGGGGTATCGGTGAGCCGGAGGACCTCGGCCGCGGCTGCGGTCCCGGGGAAGAGGCAGATCGCAAGAGAGATACAGAGCCTTTCACGGTTCACGCTATACGCCGTCAGGGATTGATTGTACAGGAACACGTAGCCTCATCGGCCAGTATTGGCACAGCAGAGGCACAATGGCATTTAGCTTGGGTCGTAACCTCGACTTTATAGGAGGGAGGGGGAGATGGAGACGAAGCCCCTATGTCTACTGAGCCGACCTGCTCGAAGTGCCGGGGTAATAATACTCATACCGCCCATACTGGCCGTCCCGGCTGGCTTTCACGATCACTGTTAGGTCACAGCTGTAACCTATCCCGCGACATTCTTTCTCGTAAAACGTGATACAACCGCTTGCGGACCATTCCACCGTAACGTATCGCGTGCCGTCCGCCTTTGGTATAATTTTGCAGAGATAATCTTTGCTAACGCGTTATACTTGAGTGCATGGACGGGACCACATGAACGGGACCACATGAACCAAGAAGTTGATCGGCCATAGTTAGCCCCTCCGGAAAATATTCGGATTTTCCAGTCTTTTGTGTCTACACTGCAGAAAAATCAGGTGTCCTGCCGTCGCGGGCTGTGCAATCGCACCCCTGGCAGCAAGCACAGGGATCGCTAAGGAAAAAGCATCCTTTGACGTTTTTGTTTATTTGCTTTCCTCCTTCTAACTCTCAGGAGGCAGACGGGAGTGCTGATATGAAAACCACTCCTTGGATATGGAAAGCTTCCGCTCGAACAGACCGCCTCTCTTTGGCTTCAAATATCTACATGGTGAGGAGGTGATGGATTGATGCAAACATCTGGTATAGGCAGGGTGGTTCAATACGAACATACTGATATACGTGCTCGAAGCACACTCATCTATTCGAAACCACGACCAAGCTGTGTTTCAGGTTCCAGGACCTAAGCAGAAATTGGTCTGACCTGCCTATAACCACGCAGCTATGTTCCCCACAAGTAGAAAAAGACACAGGGTGAAGCGACCATAGCTGGTTTTCATGCTCATCTATGAGCCGCTGGCTCATGGCGCGCTGTGTTGCATAAGTCTGGTCCTTCGACCCAAACGTAGAAGATGCCGGACGCCCCGCCCGCCCCTTCATGCCACAAAGAGAATGTTGGGGACGCCCGTACCCCGATGATCGTGACTGGGGTATATATAATGAGCTCCTGGTCAAGCGCGGTGAGTTCTTTCTCTCGCTTGACTTCATCGACCAGTGGGATGACCAGCTCGCCCGGATGAA
>JALNXI010000069.1 GCA_023230425.1 Methanoculleus sp.
GGAGTTCGATCTGCCCTTCAGGCAGACATTCATCAACGTCAAGCAGGTTGATCTCTTCTACGACGATCTGAAGGAAGTATATTACGTCTCCATCGTCCATGAGGTTCAGCCCGAACAGGAGTACGCTGACAACGGTCTCTACCAGGCATGGGATCTTGGGATCACGCAGCACGTCGGGGTCAACACCTCCGGCAAGTTCCTCGAAGTCACCAACGCCCGACCGGACCGGTACTGGAACCCGAAGATCGACGCAGTTCAATCCCGACGGGATCACTGCAAGAAGAAGGGCCGGAAGTGGAAGAGACTCAATCATGTCAAGCAGAAGATGGAGCGGAAGCGGAGCAACCAGCTCAGAGACTTCCAGCACAAGGTGAGCAGGAAACTCGTTCGGAACACCCGGGCCACCACGATCCTGGTCGGTGACCTCTCCGTCAAGCAGATGCCCAAGGGAAAGCAGGCAACCCCCGGGCTCAACCGCTCCACCCAGAACGCGGGGCACCTCTCAAGGTTCATCGGATTTTTGACCTACAAGGCAGCCCTTGCAGGTAAAAGAGTAATAAAAATCGATGAACGGTATACGACGAAGGCCTGCTATGTCTGCGGGGCGGTTCACGATATGCCGCTCTGGAAACGAAGTATGGACTGTGAATGTGGGAACCATATTGATCGCGACCACAACAGTGCGGTCAACATCATGGTGCGGTTCCTATCACAACATGCCCTGTGGACGGGCTACCGGCAGTTCGCCGGTAATCTACGACAAACAGGCCTGGGACTTCCCGAAGTTCCAGGACACTCGTAGGAAGCCCCGCCCAAAAGGCGCGGGGTAGTTCACGAAAATCATCAGGTGAACCGGGTGAATAAATACTCCTTTATCGCCAGAATGCCCGACGAGCCGGGTGCGCTGCACCGCGCGGCTGAGATCATCAAGTCCTATTCGGGCAACATCAACCGCGTCCAGTACGACCGGAGGATCGATCCTGCCACAGTCTTCTTTGAGGTGACTGCCATGCCGGAGACCTACTGCCGGATGAAGGAAGATCTCCACGCGATCGGCTACCTCCAGGAAACGCTCCCAACGCTCGGGTTTCTCAGGTTCTCCGTATATCTTCCCCATGAACCCGGATCCCTCTTCGAACTCCTCACCTACATCACCGGGGCGGGGGCAAACATCGCTTACATCGACTTCGACGACCGGCGGTGCGACCCAGGGCGGGTCACCATCAGCCTGAACATCGAAGAGACCGCGATCGTCGAGAGCCTGCTCGACCGGCTGAAGTCACAGTACCGTCTCGAGATCCTCGAGTACGACATGACCGGCGAGAAACTCGACGATACCGTCTTCTATGTCAGGTTCGCCCAGGCGGTGCGGGGGCTGATCGGGACTGCCGAGGATGAGTTCCTGCTCTCCCTCCTGCAGGATGTCAACCATATCGTCCAGGAACTCAACAATCTCGGTCAGGACCCAAGAGAGGTCTTCGAGTGCATCCTGCTCACCGGGAGAACTCTCCGGAACACCACAAAAGACCGATTTTACGCGGACGTCCAGCGCATACCGATCAGCGACGACGTCGAGGTCTTCTGCTTCCAGATGCCGGGGGGCGGGAACATCTTCCTGCTTCGCGCCCCGGACGAGACCGTCATGATCGACACTGGATACGGCATCTACCACGAGGACGCCGTGCGGATGTTCCAGCATTATGGCCTCGGGGATCTCCAGAAGATCAGCAGGGTCTACATCACCCATGCCGACGCGGACCACTGCGGGGCGGGGGGGCTCTACGACGCAAGAGTGTATACGCACACCGGGTCCCGGGAGATCATCCGCCGGGCGAACCGGGCCTACGGTTCGCGCAGCGAGTCCTCGATCCTCGAAGAGGTCTACACGACAATCATCAACCTCTTCTCGCACTTCGCTCCGCCGGAGAACCCCGAGACTTTCCCGGCGGAGAAGATCGGCACGCGATCGATCTTTCCCGTCCTTGCCCGCTTTGCGGTCCATGACCTCGAGTTCGAGGTCCTTGAGTCTCTGGGCGGGCACATGCACGGCCAGGTCTACCTCTTCTGTCCCGGGCACGGGATCGTCTTCACCGGGGACACCCTGATCAACTTCGGGAGCCTCGATGAGGAGAGGAAGCGTTACAACTCGCTGGCGGACTTCCTGGTGACGTCGGTCAATGTCGACAGCGACTGTGCACGCCGGGAGCGTATGGCGCTCCTCGATATGATCCGGAGACAGGACGAGGAACTCGCCTCGTGCGGCCGCCGGTGCCTGATCGCATGCGGTCACGGCGCCATCTCCGTCCTACAGGACGGGAGACTGGAAACGGTCGGCCCGGTCGAGCGCTACCGGGCCGGCGAGAAGAGAGGGGTTTAAGCGGCCGCTCAGTTGCCACTCAGGGGTACAAACCCCTCGTCCCGGACGATCTGCTGCCCTTCCGGCCCGGAGATGAAAGTGAGGTACGCCGCCGCGAGCCCGGTGGGCTCACCCCGGGTGAACATATAGAGTTCACGGGCAATCGGGTAGGTGCCGCTCTCGGTGTTCTGAATGGTCGGTGCAACCGGACCGTTGCCGGCATCGATGGAGAGCGCCTTCACCGACTCATCGACGTAGCCGAGCCCCACATATCCTATGGCGCCGGGGGTCTGGACGACCGTCTGTTTCACCGCGCCGTTCGAGTTCTTCTCGAGCTGGGTGTTAACGAAGTCCTCCTTCTTCATTATGGTTTCGTGGAAGAATTCGCGCGTCCCGGAAGCACTATCCCGGCCGGTGACGACGACTTCCAGGTCCGGACCGCCGACTTCGTTCCAGTTCGTGTAGGTGCCGTTGTAGAGGCCCCGTATCTGATCCTGCGTCAGGCTGTCAACCGTGTTTGCCGGGTTTACGACGACTGCGATGCCGTCGATGGCAACCACATGCTTCACGAGATCGGGATATTTTTCCTTCTCAGTATCTTTCAGGTCACGGGAAGCCATACCGATATCAGCGGTGCCCTCGCCGACAGCCTGGATACCGACACTGGACCCGCCGCCGCTGACCCGGAGATCGGCGCCGGGGTTCTCGGCCATGAAGGTCTCAGCGGTGAGCTGGGCGATGGGGAGGACGGTCGTCGAGCCGGTGATCGAGAGGGTTCCGGAGAGTCGATCCGGAGAACCAGGTGTTCCATTTTCAGTACCTGTCGTGCAGCCGGCAAAGAGCGTGGCGGCAACAAGAATGATCACAAGTGTGACGAGGAGCGCTCCGCCGCGTCGGGCAGAAGATTGACCTGTCATATCTACTGGTGAGGGGGCGGATGAATATAGGGTTTGTCGAAATAAATCTCGGAGATATATAGTAGATCCATAGAATATTGAGGTCGACCGGGTCTGGCCGACCTCATGGTCAGGCGGTTTTCCACCGTCACTCCCCGACCAGTGCAATCCCTGCACCAAGAACGACCAGGACTCCGCCGGCCAGCAGCACCAGGGAGTCCAGCTGGGTGAGGAGGAAGAGGCTTGAGATGATGCCGACGACCGGGATGACCGGCAGGGATCCGATCGTGCCCGGTATCCGGAAGGGCCGCACCACGTCCGGCGCACGGTACCGCAGCGCGACCACGGATGCGTTGATGACGATGAACGTTACAAAGAGCGTGAAATTGGTGACATTCGCGACGAAATCGATCTCACCTGCAAAGAGGAACACTATGGAGGCGAGGGCAACGGCGATGATGGCCATCCAGGGCGTCCGTCTCCGGGGATGCACCCGGGCGAGGACCGGCGGAATAGAGCAGTATTCCAGCAAGGAGGAAGATGATCAGGATTGCGGAGGGAAGGACCGGCAGACCGACGAGGTCTGAGAAGTAGCCGGCAAATCCGAGCGAGACGGTTGCTGCGCCGAGGATGCCGGAGAAGATGATCAGCCACCCGACGACGAACGCAAGTCTCCTCCCAAACGCGTTCGAGACGTACTCGAACTCAGCACCTGCACGGGGATACATCGACGAGAGTTCGGCATAACTCAGGGCGCTGAACGCGGCGATGGTGGCGGCTATGGCGAATGTCAGCCAGACAGCGTTGCCGGCTATGCCGGCGGCTTCCCCGAGCAGGGCGTAATCCCTGCCCCGAGGATGATCCCCACACCCGAGAGCGTAACCGCAGGCAGCCCGAGTTCACGCCGGAGCGGAACTCGGGGCTCCGAGGCGGCCGATCCCTCTTCTGGCATATACACAGCCTTATGCGCCCGCACCATTTATGGGTATCCGGCGGCATCCAGCAGGATGCGGCCTCCGGGGCCCGACAACACCATACGTTTTTATCGGATGCGTGCTCCGGGAAGCATCCATACGGGGGATAGGCATGGGGCAGAACATTCTGGACCTTTTGCGGCGGGAACATGCAAAGGTGCTCGCCGAGCTGGACGAGTTACAGCAAAAAGGCATCAGCGACCGGGCAGAGTTGTTCAACCAGATGAAGAACAACCTCCTGCCGCACATGGCCGGTGAGGAACGGGTCTTCTATCCAAGGCTCGAGGAACAGGGACTGCGCGAACTCGTGGCGGTATCCCGGGAGGAGCATACGGCCATCCGGGCGCTCATCGACCGACTGAACAACATATCCATGGCCAGAGAAGAGGAATGGGTCCGCGCGGTGCCGGAACTCCGGGAGGCGATGAGGAGCCATGTCAACCGCGAGGAGAAGCTGGTCTTCCCGGAGGCCAGGCAGAAGATAGACGATGCCCGCCTCCTGCATATCGGCGGCCGGTTCGAGGAGGCGAAAGGGAAGGCCCACCTGCGGCCGCTCAGGTGATATCTGCAGTCTCCCGGGTGGGCGCCGGGATGGAGGGAGGGGATCCGGCCCCGGCATAACGCATATATATCAGTCCCGCACCAGGTGGCCTTCCCTGCAGAGTGGGGGAAGGGATCGAATGGCACAGAACGTTATAGATATCCTGAAACAGGAGCACAAAATGGTGCTCTCACAATTCTCTGAACTCTCAAGCAAGGGCATGAGCGACCGGGAGAAGAAGTACAGTTCCTTAAAAGAGAACCTCATGCCGCACCTCATCGGGGAAGAGAAGGCCCTGTACCCGAGGCTCGAAGAGGTTGAGGGGATGCGGGATACAATTCTTGAGGCGATCGAGGAGCACAGTGCGGTCAAGACGCTGCTCGGCCAGCTCGACAGTTCGTCCGCATCGGACGAGGATGTCTGGGTGGCGAAACTGAAGGTGATAGAGGAGAACGTGGAGCATCATATCAGCGAGGAGGAGAAGATCTTCCCTGAGATGCAGCAGAAGATGAGCAGCGACGAACTCTCGAGCCTCGGCAGCCGGTATGAGGAGGCAAAGAGAAGCGCGATGCCGGTTGCAGCACGTTAAGAAATCGGACACGATGCGAGCGGGTGCGCGGTATCAATGCCTCTTTTTTCGGCCGGGATCTCCCGGCCGGGCTGAATTCGACGAAATTGTTAAGTATCACACTCCCTATTGCTCATCCGGATGGAGATGCATGTATGGCACAGATTCTTGAACTGATCAGGGAGGATCACGACTTTATCAGAGGTCTCTTCGACGAGCTCGAGAGTAACCCCGAGACCAGGGATATCCGGTGTATCACGCTCCGCCGCGAGTTGCCGGGGCATATGTATGCGGAGGAGGCTACACTGTATGCGCGGCTCCGGGATGTGGATCCGGAGGGGATCGGGCAATCACTCAAGGAGCATACTGAAATCAGTGAAATGCTTGCCCGGTTTGAGGCAATCCCTCTCAGGAATGACGCCTGGATGCCGGTGCTCGCTGACCTGACAGGTCTCGTCAAGGCCCACTTCGCTGCAGAGGAGGAGGTGATCTTCTCCCACGCGGAGCACTACCTCAGCAGGAGCGACCTCTTTGAGCTCAGCGAGGGATTTGGGCTCGAGAAGCAGAAAGCGGCACAATTTGCGGTGGTGTAACCGCCGGCGCCGCGCGGTCACAGGGAGGGAGTGCGGATGCGCGCAGGACCGATCGGATCCGATCTTGTCCTCCCGGCGGAGGGATCCCCCACTCTTTGGGAAGAGAGAGGCGCTGTATCAGGGTCACGATCGAACCGGCACAGGTGCTCTCAGAGGGTCTCGGCGGCACGGCCCGGCGGTATATGAACATAGTTTGACAACTGAATAATATCAACCCGTTTTCGAAACCGTTATCATCGCCGGGGCCGGAATATCCATCAATGAGGGTTCTTATCACAAGCGGAAGGACGATCGCCCAGGGCAGAGAACTCTACCACAAAGATACACCCGCATATTCCCGTGAAACAGGTCGCTGTTTCATCCACCCCTTCGACCTCCTGGAACTCGGCGCAGAGGAAGGGGACTCCCTCCTCCTCTCGACCGTTGCAGGGGAAGAGGTCTTTTCCGTAACACCTTCCGAAGACCTCGTTCCCGGAACCGTCTTCATCCCCTGCGGGCCGCATGCAAACGCGATCCTGCACGCGGACACGCATGGAACCGGCGCCCCCGACTACAAATGGCTGGAGGGATCGCTGGCACGGACTGATGCCCTGCCGCGGTCGGGCTGGGAGATCCTCGCAGAGCAGGGCGGCGCCGCATGCCCTCCGGTGCCGGTTTCCGGCACGGAGGGGGGCGGCAGCGTCATGACCCCTGATGTTGTCTGCCCCCTCTGCGGGTGCCTCTGCGACGACCTTGTCGTGAGGGTCGAAGGAGGCATCGTCACGTCGGTCGATAACGCCTGTGCGCTGGGCTCAGAGAAGTTTCTCTCGAGGAGTCGTCTCACTTCTCCTATTTCGAGGAATGGGGGATCGTGGGCGCCTATCGGGTTTCTGGAGGCGATCCGGTATACCGCGGAGGTGCTCGGCAACGCCGAACGGCCGCTCCTCTTCGGATGGAGCGGCACTTCCGCAGAAGCACAGTGTATCGGCATCCATATCGCCGAAGAGGTCCGGGGCGTCATCGATAACTGTTCCTCTATCTGCCATGGCCCCTCGATCATGGGCATCCAGGAGGCCGGGCACCCGGGGTGCTCGCTTGGCGTGGTGAAGAACCGCGCCGACGTTGTGATCTACTGGGGCTCGAACCCGATAGAGTCGCACCCCCGCCATCTCTCGCGGTATACGACGTTCGTCAACGGCCGGTACCGGGATAACGGGCACCTGGGCCGGACGCTCGTCGTCGTGGATATCAGGAAGACCGATACCGCAAAGATAGCCGACGAGTTCATCCGGATCAAGCCCGGTGGGGATTATGCCGCCTTTTCAGCCCTGCGGGCGATCCTCAGGGGCCACGCGGATATTCTCCCCCCGAGTGTCGCGGGCGTCCCCCGGGAGAGGTTGATCCGGCTCGCCGACCTCTGCAGGAATGCGCAGTTTGGGGCGCTCTTCACGGGGATAGGTCTGACGCAGTCTCCCGGCAGGTACAAGAACGTGCGTAACGCCATCCAGCTCGTCGACGAGCTCAACCGGCACACGAAGTTCACCCTGACGCCCATGCGTGGCCACTGGAACGTCAACGGCACCAACCAGACATTCTCCTACCTCACCGGGTACCCGTACGGCGTCGATTTCGCGCGCGGCACGGCGTATTACAACCCTGGTGAGACCACGGCGGTCGACCTGCTCGGCCGGGGGGAGGTCGATGCCTGCCTCATCATCGGCGCCGATCCCGGGGCGCACCTGCCGAGGAGGTGCAACGAGCACCTTGCGACGATCCCTACGATCGTCATCGATCCTTTCGTCTCGCTCAGCACCGCCTTTGCGGACGTCCATATCCCGGTTGCATGCGTGGGGATCGATTGCGAGGGGACGGGCTACCGGATGGACTCCATCCCGATCCGGCTGCGGAAGGTTCTCGACTCAGGCCTGCCGACCGATGAGGAGGTGCTGTCGCGGATACTGCGTCTCATACGGGAAGGGGCGCGGTCCCGCACCGCAGGCCCGCACGGAACTGAGGTCCGGGAGAGGGTCGGGGGGATACCGCGGGCTTCGTAGCGTACCCGGGGATGAGGGCCAGGGAGGGGGTGCTTGCGAAGGCCTCCCCGGGGCACTCCATCCTACCCCGTAAACCAAATTTGGTAGACAAATGATTAAAGTTAAATATTTGTAGTTTATAGTGTATAATGTGGTGCCACCGCGATAGCGGTGCATCATGGATTAAGCAGGACTGGAGTGGTGAACTGGAACATCAGAGTGGTATCTTTGCTGTCGATGTCATGGACTATGTAGGTTGCAATCAAGCCCTGAAACCCTCTCTTTCATCAGCATAAAACCCCGGGCATCCGGGAAAAGGAAAGGAGACGCATCGGATGGATACCGTCGCGGATGCCCCGGGAGGTGCCAAACCAGAGAACGGGCGGGAACGACCTCCCGAACCCGCCCCCTACCATTACTATCTGTTGTGGGATCCACGCTCCCGGCGGGCTGCCGGGAGGAATCACTTCCGGCAGCCCACTCCGAGTTTGTCCGGGGCCGATGAACCCCATTCAGCTAAACGAATGGCATGGTACCACTGCACAGCGGTCATCAAGGTAAAACCTCAAAAGGCACTCGCGACCCCGGGATGGAACGGGGTCGCACCGGGGCTGTCGTGTCGGACGCCCCGGCGGGGTGCCGCGCGAAAGCCTGGCGGGACCGCCATCGCCGCTCCCTGCTATGACCATTATTCTTGAGATGACCTGCGCGGGAGCCACGTGCCCGATTAAGTAGGGAAATCTCTTCGCGGCCTTCGCGCGAGACTACACTGCTATCCTTCTGCATCAGGTGGATCTTCATTTCAGAATAGTGCGAAATCCGATCGGTACTCTCTTCCTTTGAGAGTACTGGTTGTTGAGAATCGATGCACCAGATGCTGGCGCGGTCGCACATGAAGCCGGGATAGAATAACATAAAACCGTGCGTTACCCAGAACAGACAATCAGAAGAATGAACGCTCGTGCAATAAGATACCAGAAAAGCAATCTTTCAATGGAAAGGGAGGTAATAGCAGCGAACTGGGCTTCCCGAGGGCTCTCGCACCTCAGTACCACACAGTACGTGAGAGGGCTTAACTTCTGGGTTCGGAATGGGTCCAGGTGTTTCCCCTCTGCTATGGCCGCTATTACCAGACATCCGAATGCTTACGTATCCGGATGGAAGCCAAGGCCCGGACTTGAACCGGGGTGTAGTTGATCTGCAGTCAACCGCGTGGCCGCTCCGCCACCTTGGCAAGCCGTGTTACCTCATATTATAATCACCCAATCTATTTAAGGGTTTGCACCCTCAATCAGAATCAGGTATGAGCTGTTTAAGTGCGTACTCCGGATTTCGTCTGAGTTCAGCGGAAGGCATCGGACGTTAGTATCCGCGGACTGAACACGTCGTTGCCTTCGTGCTTACATCCCGGACCTATCAAGCGGG
>JALNXI010000043.1 GCA_023230425.1 Methanoculleus sp.
GAGGAGGAGGACTATTGCCGCACACCACCGGAACCGTGTGGCTGATAATCCATCAAATCAGCCATATTTCACGAAATAGGGCATTATCCTCTCGAATCCTCATGGCTAAAGTTAGCGCATATGGGGGGCCGCCCCCCGCCCCTCACGAGTTCTCCGGGTTTGCGACCCTTCCCATGAAGAGGATCGTGCCGGTATCATTCTCCGTGATGAGGAAGACGAACGGGTGGTCCGCCCGGAAGACGGGTGTGGTATCCGGACGCGCACTCGTCACGCCTATGACGGTGCCGGTCGCCGCCGCTGCCTCGGTGCCCTCCTCGTTCACGTCGACAAACGCCTTATGGAAGACTCCGGTGATGAACAGGTCCCGTGTGCCGTCCATTCCCGAGAGGTCGGCTGCCCCAGTAAACACTGTCGACATCCCCATCGCCGCAAGCGTCCCCGGGAGGCTGTACTCCGTCTCAAGCGTGAACTTCGGGAAAGAAACTCTGACGCGCTCGCGGACGAGCGACTCCCGCAGGTCCGCGAGCGTCTCCGCATCAAGAACCTTCTCTGCAGCCGTCAGGTTGCTGTCCCCTGCGGGGAGGAGGACAAGCATCGAGAGTTCTGTTCCGCTCTCGTGGGCATACGGCATCTCGAGCACCTGGAGCGTGTCGGTCTCTGTGTACCCGTAGACGGCATCTTCCCGGTGCATCATCGGGACGAGCACGGTCTCGTTCGGGGAAACCCGGAACTCCCCCTCCCTTGTCTCGTTCGCGTCGAACTGATCGACCCAGGTGCCCTTGAAGTAGATCGCGTTCGTGATCACGAGCCGGGTCAGGGAATCGATCGAACCCGGCGGGAGGAGGTCGCGGATTTTATCTTCGGTCTGTCCTTCCACCCACCGGTTGATGGTCGCCCGCGACGTTTCGGGGCTGCTCTTGAAGTCAAGGTTCGTTGCGTTTGCCGAGTACCAGCGCCGGGCCGTCTCAATATAGTCCGGGAGGAACGGGTACGTCTCCTCCGCCCAGAGGGCGTTTGCGGTGCGCAGGGTGTAGTTTTTATCCCCGCGGTTCAGGCCGGCATCGATCGCCGAGAACCCCTCCCGCCGGAGGGTGTCGTTCGCCGGGAGGTGCAGCACCGATCGGATCTCGTCGGCGGTGGTGCCGCGGGCGCCCTCATAGGTGATGGCAAGGGCCGACGATATGCTGTAGGGCGAGAAGAAGAGGTTCTGCCCCGCAGACTCCGGGTCATCTGCGAACTGGTGGTAGAGGTCAAACGCGAACCGGTTGTTTCCCGCCGTCACGTTGCCGGGGTCGTCAGCCGTCTCCTCCCCGGCCGAAGGGACGGGACCCGCAGACGTCGCCCCCGGCATATCGGTGCACCCCGCGGCGATGCAGCCGAGTGCGACGAGGGATGCCAGGAGAAGTATGCTGATACCTTTTCTGTTCATGATCTGCCCTATGGTGTGCCGGATAGTTATACCATACGTTCACGGCGATCTTTTTCGAAGCCCCCTTCACTCTCCCCGCAAACCCTTGCTTTCAGGGCTCCATTCTCTCCCCAGGCCGGTAACCCGGCGGAGAAGAGTCGGTTAAGGCTATCAGGTAACAGCTGTGAGCTGCCTTCTCGGGGCACTGTTCGCAGGTCACCTGATGAAGAGCCGCGCCCGGACGTATGCGACGATGCTCCCGGCGCTCATCCCCGCGACGATCCCCGGCAGACCCCCCGCCTCCTCGAGACCAAAGGGATGGGCGAGCAGGTACGCGAAGAACCCGATGAAGACCTGTTCTCTAACAACATCTCTGCACCTTCACCGGAGGGCAGGCGCTTTCCCGTGCCTCTTCCGGAGGCGGAGCTGCTGCAGAATGGTCCGGAGAAGATCGAACGTGAAACAAAGAAGGCCAGGGCCGAGATTCGAACCCGGGTCGAGGGATCCACAGTCCCTTAGGATAACCGACTACCCCACCCTGGCAAAGTACTCATTCTAGTTGGCAGTCAGATTTGATTAAGGTATCTCTTCATCACGTCTTCAACTCGAAGACATTTGGTCTTCGGGACGCAAACGTAGTGGACGTGAGCATCGAAGGTCTTCGAAGTGGGGGGTGAATTATTAATAGACTCCATGTTCTATAACGTACCAGTGTTCCGGGCGCCGAGCGAAGCCCCGGGGGTAGGAGAATCATCCATACTATGGCATGATTCAGGAAAAACGGTCAATATTCCAGGTTTTTTGGGGATTATCCGTCCATAACTCATATACCGGAAGGTGATTATCATGGCAAAGCAACCAACGATCAGGACCCCCATCGTCTGCGTGATGGGTCACGTGGACCACGGCAAGACATCGCTCCTGGATAAGATCCGGGGCTCATCCGTGGTATCGACCGAGGAAGGCGCGATCACGCAGCACATCGGCGCCACACTCGTCCCCATCGATGCAATCACCCGTATGGGCGGAGCCCTGAGCAAGGTCAGCGTCAACGTCCCGGGCCTCCTCTTCATCGACACCCCCGGGCACCATGCCTTCACCACCCTCCGTGCGCGCGGCGGGGCGCTCGCCGACATGGCGATCGTCGTGGTGGACATCAACGAGGGCTTCCGTCCCCAGACGATCGAGGCGCTCCAGATCCTGCGCAACTACAAGACGCCGTTTGTCATCGCGGCGAATAAGGTCGACCGCATCCACGGATGGCGCGTCCAGAAGGGCCAGCCGTTCCTGAAGACGTTTGCCGCGCAGAACGAGCGCGTCCAGGGCATCCTTGAGACGAAGGTCTACGAACTCGTCGGAAAACTCTCCGACCTCGGGTTCAGCTCCGAACGGTTCGACCGTGTCTCGGACTTTGCGCGGAACATCTGCATCGTGCCGACGAGCGCCCTCACCGGCGAAGGTGTCCCTGATATCCTCATGGTGCTGATCGGGCTCGCCCAGCGCTACATGACCGAGAACCTCAAGGTCAGTGCCGACGGTCCCGGCGCGGGCACGGTGCTCGAGGTGAAGGAGGAGCGGGGGCTCGGGATGACGCTCGACGTGATCCTCTACGACGGAACCCTCAAAGTCGGGGACGAGATCGTCGTCGCGGGAAACGAGCAGATCATCGAGACCCGGGTGCGCTCCCTCTTAAAGCCCCGTCCCATGAGTGAGATCCTGCTCGAAGAGCGGTTCGAGCGGGTCAAGTCCGTCACCGCCGCCGCGGGTATCAAGGTCGCCGCCCCGAAACTCGACGGGGTCATCGCGGGTTCCCCCCTCCGGGTCATCAGGGGTGGGAACCGGGACGAGATGATCGAGCGGGTCCGGCACGAGGTCCAGGACATACAGGTGACCCTCTCTGATGTCGGGGTTATCATCAGGGCGGACACCATCGGTGCTCTCGAGGCGCTCTCGAAGGAACTCGAGGGGCACCAGATCCAGGTGATGCGGGCCACAGTCGGGCCGGTCACCCGCCACGACGTCATCGAGGCGGGGACGATCCGGGACCCCCTCTACAGCGCGATCATCGCCTTCAACACCCCGGTCCTGCCGGACGCGGTCGATACCCTGGCGGATGCCTCGATGTCCCATGTCAGCATATTCGAGGGGGGGGTCATCTACCAGCTCCTCGACGACTACGTCGAGTGGCGGGATGAGAAGAAGCAGGAACTCGAACGGCAGCAGTTCGAGAAACTGATCATGCCGGCGAAGATCCGGATCCTCCCGAACTGCGTCTTCCGGCAGAGCAACCCGGCGGTGGTCGGTGTCCGTGTCCTTGGGGGAAAACTCCAGAGCGGTGTGGATCTGGCCCTCCCGAACGGAAAGAAGGTAGGTCGCATCAAGCAGATACAGGCGAAGAACGAGACGGTTCAGGAGGCGGAGGCAGGGAAGGAAGTGGCGATCTCCATTGAGGGGCCGACGGTCGGCCGCCAGATCAACGTCGACGACGATCTCTATGTGGACATACCGGAGCGGCATGTGAAGGTGATCGAGCGGGAGATGATCAACCAGTTAAGCCCGAGCCTCCGGGAGACCCTCGAAGAGTTCACCACTCTCAGGCGCCGGGAAGATCCCTTCTGGGGGAAGTGAACTGCCCGCGCTTCCGGATGGGGCTTCCCGGGTATCTTTCCCCTGCAACCCCGCAAAGGTAGACTTTTAATACCATATTATCAAATTGTATAGGTACTTTCGAAGGAGTCGTTAACATGGTAGATTTCAAAATTATCCTATCAGACCCGGAGAGCGGGCGTTCATATAAACTTGATGCAACCGGCCCGGCTGCCGGAGCCCTCATCGGCAAGCGCATCGGTGACGAGATTGACGGGGGCGTCCTCGGCCTTGCGGGCTACACAATCCAGATCACCGGCGGCACGGACAAGACCGGTATCCCGGCACGCCGCGACCTCCCCGGACCCGCACGGAGGAGGCTTCTGCTCTCTGAAGGCGTTGGGTTCCACCCCGTCATGGATGGGGAGCGCCGCAGGAAGTCGGTGCGTGGGAGCGAGATTGGTCCTGACTTCGTCCAGATCAATGCCGCCGTGAAGCAGAGCGGCGCAAAACCCTTACCTGAATACTTCGGACAGCCCAAGGCGGCTGCCGAATAAATCAGCACCCATCTTTTTCTGGCGAAGTATCGTTTCCTGAGCGGGCGAGAGCCCTTCTGGGTTGCTGCTTCACCTTGCACCCTCCGGGTGCTCAAACTCCTCTCCTGTTGACAGTCGCACCCCGGGTGACTCCCGGGTTTTTCCCCAATCTGGTTCCTGCGGTAGCCGCCGGCGCGGGACATACCCGCCGGGTCGCGCGGGTATGGCGAGCGGCGCCCGGTCATGCCGGGACTGCCCGCTGAGGTCTCAAGAAATATGCTGTAATCTACTCGATGGCCGATGACAGGGAGCACCGGAGGCAGGGTATCGGGAAAGAGCTCCTTACCGCCGGAATTCGGGAGATGGGACTGAATGATATCGATGAGTTCTTCCCGTATGCCAATAAATGGAACGCTCCTGCCCTGTCGTTATACGCAAAACTTGGGTTCGTTGTAATCGGTGAGTTGCCGGATATCTGTAAGGAGGGGGAATCTTGTTACAAGATGCGATTGGAATTACCAACTGCCCTGTTCTGATCAGGGGGTTTCCCCGGGCTATCGGGTGAAGGGGCTTTGAGCGCCGTCCATCCAGCATAACGTGTGCACTGGAGGTCATCCCGGTTCCCCCCTCGCCCCCTACCTCTTCTTTGCGACCGACCTCTCCAGGGCGGCCAGTTTATCCTCGAACGCCACCCCGTATTTCTTCGCGAGGATGACCACCGCCGCCTCCACCCGGAGGTTGCCGTCGAAGTGGTCGGTGGCGATCCGGTGGAACTCGGCGATAACCTCCTGCGGCGGCTTCCCGGTCGCGGCGACGATGCGCCCGATCACCTCCTCGTAGGGGCTCTCTGCGACGAGAACATCGGAGGTGGGCTTGAACCCGAGCGGTATCGAAACATCTGCGACGTCAAAGAGCGGCCGGATGGCTCCCCCGTCCACCTCGACGAGCCCCTCCGACCTTGCCCGCTCCAGGAGCTGGTTCGCCTGCTCCTTGTTCATCCACTTCCGGTCGATAGCAATGTAGAAGACGAACTCGCTCCTCTGCAGCCGTTCCTTACGCATATGTTTGAACGGCGCGGCAACCGCAATCTTGACACTCACTCGCAGGCACCCTTCAGCATTCTTCGCAGATCCATCGCATCCATGTCGCCCAGACGGCCTTCCTTCGCGATGTAGCACTCCGTTACGGGGCCTCTATCGACGATCCGGAGGAAGAAGATGTTCTCTGCGACCGGCAGTCGTTTCTCGGGGGTGAGGAGCGTCCTCTGGAGATCGACCCGAAAATCCGCCGCCTCGGTGACGTTCTCGGGGAGCGGCAGCAGGGCGTCGAGGTCCAGGAACTGCGTCCGCCCATCCGCGACCTGGATGCGTATCCGTTCCTTGACGAGGCCGTCCGCCCCCCTCACCGTCGTGTGGGTCTCGTGCATCCTGGCTATGCAGACGAGGACGTCCTGGAATGACCGGGCGAGTTCAAAATCAAGGTCGATGGATTGGGGGAAACGATGGTATATCCTGCGCATCACTAGAACTGAGGTCTGCGGAACGTAAAAAGGATATGATCTCGCCGGAGACACAAAGGTTTTTGACACGCCCGGTCTCTCCCTGCACCCGTATGACTGACCACCTTACGCTTCTGCAGATGAACGACTCGCACGGGTATCTGGAACTGCACCCGGAACTCTTCTGGGCCGGGGGCCGGGCCGAGTACCGGATGGCCGGGGGGTATGCCCGGATAGCCGCGCTTATCGATGAGGTGCGGGACGCGCGGCGGGAGGGGGTGCTCGCGTTTGACTGCGGCGACACCATCCACGGGACCTATCCCGCTGTCCGGTCAGAGGGTGAGGCACTTGTCCCGGTCCTCAACGCCCTCGGGTTCGACGCCATGACTGCCCACTGGGAGTTTGCCTACGGGCCGGAGCAGTTCCGGAAGGTGGCCCGCGATCTTGACTACCCGGTTCTCGCCATCAACTGCTACGATGCTACGACCAACGGCCTTGTCTTTCCTCCCTACACCGTCTGCGAGACCGACGGATTGCAGGTGGGTGTCATAGGCATCGCCGCTACCATCGTCGGCAAGGTGATGCCGCCGTCCTTCTCGAAGGGGATTCGCTTCTCCCTCGGTAACGCCGAACTCCCGGGATACATAGCCCGGCTCCGCGACGATGAGGGGGTGGACCTGGTCGTGGTGGTATCGCACCTCGGCTTTCCCCAGGAAGTGAAACTTGCCCAGGAAGTGGACGGGATCGATGTCCTCCTCTCGGGGCACACCCACAACCGCCTCTTCGAACCGGCCCTCGTCAACAACACCATCATCATTCAGTCCGGCTGCCACGGCTCCTTCCTCGGGCGTCTCGACCTTACGGTCGAGAACCGGCGGGTGACGAAGTTCGACCACGAACTCATCGTCGTCGGCGAGGCGGTCCGGCCCGATCCGGGGGTCGAGGAGATGGTTGGGAAGGTCATGGACCCGCATCGCGAGCGCCTCTCCCGGGTTGTCGGGGAGACCCGGACCGGCCTCAATCGGAATACGGTCCTTGAGGCCACGATGGACAACCTCCTCCTCCAGGCGCTGCTTTCGGCCACCGGCGCCGATATGGCCTTCTCGAACGGCTGGCGCTACGGCGCCCCTGTGCCGCCGGGTCCGGTCACGGTAAACGACCTCTGGAACATCATCCCGACAAACCCCCCGGTCTCGATGGTCGAAATCACGGGCCGGGAACTCCGAGCGATGATGGAGGAGAACCTGGAGCGGACCTTCGCGCGGGACCCCTACAACCAGATGGGCGGCTACGTGAAGCGGTGTATGGGGGTCAACCTCTACTGCAAACTCGAGAACCCGCCCGGGTTCCGCATCCAGGAGTTCTTTGCGGGCGGGGAGAGGCTTGACCCGGACGCCGTCTACCGGGCTGCGTTCGTCACCGGCCAGGGCGTGCCGGCGAATTACGGGGCAAACCGGGAGGACCTCGATCTCCGGGCGGTCGAGGCGCTCGAACGCTACCTGGCGGGGGGGCCCGTCAGCGCCGACCTCCGTGGGAGCGTGGTGGCGATATGACGCCGGACTCCCGGGTCGTCATACAGGTTTGGGCGAGCGCGATGGGGAGACCCCGGGCCTAATCGCTGTCTTGTGTAACCGCGCCCTCCGCTCCGGGATCTGGTGACGGAGGACTTCCCGGGCTACGTGGAGATAGTCCCGTCCCGGCGCCGTGCACCTGGTCGTCAGGCAGGCGGAATGCTGGTACTACACCCGGCCGTAAAAAAGAGGGGTATCTTATGCGATCAGGACGGCGTTGACGACGCCATCCTGGCCGGGTCTGCTGACGATCCGTGCGCGTCCCGCATCCGTTCTTATGATGGCGCCCCTGGTCAGGAGACTCCGCCGGACGTAGTTCGGGTTGGCGCTGTTTGCCTCGACCGCCTCGATCTTCGCCTTCCGGGTCTCGCCGGTTGCGGGGTTCGCGACCGTCGCAAAGTCTACCCGGAGTGCCCGGACCTTCTGGTTGCCCCCGTAGGTGCGGACAATCTTCTTGCGTTCTTCACCGATGTGCGTCTCTGCCGGAGCTCTTCCGATCTCCGACCTCTTCTTGCCCTGGGAGGTATGGTAGCGTCCGCCCGATGGCTTCCTTACTGATCTTCCTTGCCACTGCATGTGACCACCGAAATACTCTGTTGAGGACGCGATACCCGTGGCGGGATAGCAATCTCTCGTTAAAGTGCTATAACTATTCGGGGCGAAGGTATTTAATCGTGCTGATCATGCGAGGATCGCGTCCAGCAACTCATCTAACCCTTCCCCGGTCTTCATATTCGTCCGGAAGACCTGCATCTCCGGGTTGTAACGGCGCATATCCTGCTCCATCCGGTCGAGGTTGGCGCCGACGTACGGGGCGAGGTCGACCTTGTTGATGACGCCGATGGTGCTGCCGCGAAACATCATCGGATGCTTGTTCACCACATCGTCCCCTTCCGTGGAACTGACGACGACGATCCTCTTCTCGGCGCCCAGCCGGAAGTCGGTCGGGCAGATCATGTTGCCGACGTTCTCGATGAAGAGGATGTCGATCTCATCGAGCGGCAGGTGCTCGATAGCATGCTCTACCAGATGGGCGTCGAGGTGACACTCCTTCCCGGTGTTTGCGTTGTAGGCCGGAACCCCGAGGGCGACGATCCGCTGGAAATCGTCGTCGCCATAGACGTCCCCCGCGATGGCGCCGACACGGAGACCTCGCTCCCGGATCAGGGGTGCGAGCCGCTCGATCGTGGCGGTCTTCCCCGACCCGATCGCGCCGAGGAGGTCAAACGCCCGGACGCCGTGCTCCTTGAGGTGTTGGGCGTTGGCGTCAGCAATGCGGTTGTTGACGTCGTAGATGTCCTTCTCTACATGGACATCGATATGATGCATGGTATACTACTGTGATCATGATCTGTTTATAGGTTAACACCCAAACCCTACGACAATGAGCGTTGAGCGCATCCTGTACCCCTGTTATTTTGACGTCACGCTGCAGCGGCGGGAGGGGCGCCGCGTCCCGAAGAACCTCGGCGTGAAGTCCCCGGAACTTCCTGCCATCGAGGCCGTCCTGCGGAGGATGAAGGTCCCGCACCGCCTTGAGGAGCATCACCACCCCGCCCGGTGGGCAGAGCGTGAAGGCCGGATCGTGGCGGAGTGGGAAGGAAGCAAGGAAGACCTGATCCGGAAGGTCGCAAAAAGCCTCGGGGGCCGGAAATGACCGGGATGTACGACCTGCACACTCATACCATCCTCTCTGACGGCGAACTCCTCCCAACGGAACTCCTCCGCCGTGCTGCCGTACTTGGCTACGATACCCTCGCCATCACCGACCATGCGGACGCCTCGAACCTCGCGCATCTGGTGGAGGCGGTGGGCCGGGTCCGGGATTCTGCGCGGTGTTACGGCGTGGACCTGCTCGTCGGGGTGGAACTCACTCATGTGCCGCCGTCCCTGATCCCGGCACTTGCGCGCGACGCAAAACGGCGCGGTGCCGATATCGTCGTGGTCCACGGCGAGACGGTGGTGGAGCCGGTCGCCCCGGGGACCAACCGCGCCGCCTGCATGTGCGAGTACGTGGATGTCCTCGCCCATCCGGGGCTTATAACGGTCGAAGATGCAGGGATAGCAGCGGAGCGTGGGATAGCGCTTGAGATCACCTCCCGGGCGGGGCACAACCGGACGAACGGCCATGTGGTGCGGGTGGCCCGGGAGGTCGGTTGTCCTCTTACGGTTGATTCTGATACGCACGCCCCGTCTGATCTGATGTCAAAGGATGCACGGCAGACGGTTGCACTCGGCGCCGGGCTGACGGCGGCGGAATCCCGGGAGATTCTCTCCCTGGATATAAAACGGCTCCTTCAGAAGTAAGATGGGGTATTTATAATTTAGCAAAATGTTTTTATACTCTTATAGTCAACATATATACGTTACTAAATATATCCAACTATAGTGTCCCCTAGAGGTTGCAGTTTGCGGTTAATCGGACGTTCTGTAAGTATTTGCGGCAATCGCTTGTTAATCTTGCGATGTGATGCCGCACAGTTGCCCCGTCTCTACGGTGGGGCTGTGGATCGCCGGTTAAAGCCTGTGGGGATGGTTGTTGACATCTTTGGGAATATATCATCCCCCTATGCCGTAGTCCTCTGCTACAATGGCTGTTCCGTGCAGGTTGGCGAGAAAATCTTTGCAAAATAGGTGTATAATCGATGGCAGAAGTTGAAAAAATAAAACAGCTGCAGTTGCAGCGTGAGGCCCTGAAGAAGAGAGGGGAGCAGAAGGTTAAAGAGACAGAGAAGAAGCGTACCGAGGAGAGTGTCCAGTCCGTCTGTCCCGAATGCGGCAGCCGCCAGCTCGTCCACGACTACGAGCGTGCCGAACTCGTATGCCAGAGTTGTGGTCTTGTCCTTGACGAGGAGTTCATCGACCGCGGTCCCGAGTGGCGTGCGTTTGACCATGACCAGCGCATGAAGCGCTCCCGTGTCGGCGCACCGATGACGTTCACGATCCACGACAAGGGTCTCTCGACGATGATCGACTGGAGGAACCGTGACTCCTACGGCCGGGCGATCTCGAGCAAGAACCGCGCCCAGCTCTACCGGCTCCGGAAGTGGCAGCGGCGTATCCGGGTCTCGAACGCGACCGAGCGGAACCTGGCGTTCGCACTCTCGGAACTGGACCGGATGGCATCTGCGCTCGGCCTGCCCCGGAACGTGCGTGAGACCGCGGCGGTGGTCTACCGTGACGCTGTGGACAAGAACCTGATTCGCGGCCGGAGTATCGAGGGGGTTGCGGCAGCGGCACTGTATGCGGCATGTCGCCAGTGCAGCGTGCCCCGGACGCTCGATGAGATCGCCGAGGTCTCCCGGGTATCGAGGAAGGAGATCGGGCGGACCTACCGGTTCATCTCGCGCGAGCTCGGTTTGAAGCTCCTGCCGACGTCGCCGATCGACTACGTTCCGCGCTTCTGCTCGGGCCTGAACCTGAAGGGTGAGGTCCAGAGCCGCGCGGTTGAGATCCTCAGGCAGGCCGGAGAACGCGAACTTACGAGCGGTAGAGGCCCGACTGGCGTCGCGGCGGCCGCCATTTACATCTCCTCGATCCTCGGTGGCGAGCGGCGCACCCAGCGCGAGGTTGCCGAGGTTGCGGGCGTGACCGAGGTCACGATCAGGAACAGATATAAGGAACTGGCAGAAAAACTAGATATCGAGATCATACTCTGATCTCATATTTTGGGCTCGTAGATCAGGGGTAGATCGCTACGTTCGCAACGTAGAAGCCGCGGGTTCAAATCCCGCCG
>JALNXI010000044.1 GCA_023230425.1 Methanoculleus sp.
CGGTGGAAGCGTTCAGGGCGATCGCCATCGCCGGCACGAACAAAACGGCGGGCGTGGTCTTCGTCTCCCGCGGCGACAACTCGGGCACCCATACCCAGGAGAAGACGCTCTGGAAGGAGGCGGGCTACAACTACACCCGGGATATACAGGATGCCGGAGCCTGGTACGTCGAGGCCGGCAAGGGCATGGGCGACACCCTGATCCTCACGAACGAGAAGAAGGCCTACACGCTCTCCGACGAGGGAACCTACCTCTCGTTTAAGGATCGGCTCGCCCTGGTGCCGGTCATCGAACAGGGGACGGAACTCATGAACCGCTACAGCGCAATCGCGGTCAACCCCGGGAAGTACCCGGGCGTGAACGCGGAGGGGGCCACGAACTTTATCAACTGGCTCATCTCTGATGAGGCAAAGCAGGTGATCGGTGACTTCGGGAAGGCTGAGTTCGGGAAACCGCTCTTTGTGCCGCTCTACGCGCCCGAGTGCACAAAGCCGCCGTTCAACTGCACCTGTGCGGGCACGGTCTCCGCATAAGCGCTTACCTGGAGGAGCCGGGAGATGTGGACGAGGAGATCAAAAAGGTGGGTGAGATCGCGTGGTGAACGGGAGCCCGATCGTGGAGGGGTTCATCGAGGCTATCAACCTCATCATCACCCTGAACCCACAGGTGGTAGAGATCACCATCCGCTCGCTCTACATCTCCCTCACCGCCACCTTCTTCGCTGCGCTGATCGCCCTCCCCGCCGGGGCGCTGATCTACTTCTACGAGTTCCGGGGAAAGCATGCGGTCGTCTCGACGCTGCAGACGCTGTATGCGCTCCCCACGGTCATCGTGGGCCTGCTCATGTTCCTCCTCCTCTCGAACATCGGCCCCTTCGGGTTCCTCCGCCTCCTCTACACGCCCGGCGGCATGATCGTCACCCAGACAGTCCTCATTATACCGCTCCTCATGGGGCTGACGGTCTCGGCGCTCTCCGGGATCGACCGGGATAAACGCTATACGATAACCGCTCTCGGCGCAAGCAGGTTCCAGACGGTCACGACCATCATCATGGAGGCCCGGTTCGCGGTCATGTCCGGCGTCCTCCTGGGTTTCGGGCGGGCGATCGCCGAAGTTGGAACAGTGATGATCGTCGGCGGCAACATCCGCGGCGCCACCCGCGTCCTCACCACCGCGATCGCGCTCAACACATCGATGGCAAACTACTCCATGTCGATTGCACTCGGGATCATCCTCCTCGGGGTGGCGCTCGGGGTGAATATCGCGCTTTCCCTGGTGCAGAGGCGGTGATACCATGGCGATCATTGAGGCACACAGCATCAGGAAGTCGTACGGCAGCCTTGAGGTCCTGCACGACGTCGACCTCTCGGTCCAGGAAGGGGAGATCCTCGGGCTTATCGGCCCGAGCGGCTCCGGGAAGAGCACGCTTCTCCGGATCCTCGACCTGATCGAACCATCGGACGGGGGGGCGCTCTCGCTCTTCGGGATCGATGTCGTGGCGGAGCGAGGCCGCTGGCTCGACCTCCGCCGCCGGATGGGGATGCTCTTCCAGAGACCGATCGTCTTTAACGCATCCGTCTACGACAACGTCGCGATGGGGCTGCGCTACCGGGGGGCCTCCAGCGACGATATCGACCGGAGGGTGAAGGAGGCCCTTGAGGCCGTCGGGCTCTCCCGCTACATAGGGAGCAGGGCGACCGATCTCTCGGGCGGCGAGCAGCAGCGGGTGGCGCTCTCCCGGGTGCTCGTGACGGACCCTGAGATCCTCTTCCTGGACGAGCCGACCGCGAACCTGGACCCGGGCTCGACCGCTACCATCGAGGCGATCGTGGCGCGCCTGAACCGCGAGGAGGGGACGACCGTCCTCATAAGCACCCACGATCTTTCGCAGGGGCAGCGGCTCGCCCACCGGGTCGCGGTGATGATCGAGGGGACGGTCGCCCAGGCGGGCTCTCCCCGCGAGATCTTCCACGAACCCAGGGATCAGAAGATCGCCCGGTTCGTAGGTGTCCAGAATATCATCCCGGGCCGGGTCGTCTCCCGGAAGGAGGGGCTCACCACGGTGGAGGCGGGCGGGAGGCAGATCGTCTCAACGACCCCGCCGCCGGCCGAGGAGGTGACGGTGGTCATCCGGGGCGAGGACATATCCCTGCACCGGAGGGAACCCGGCTACGAGGAGGCGGAGAACCTTTTTCCCGCGACGGTTACCAGCATCGAGCCTACGGCACCATTCGTGAACGTGACGGTGCACTGCGGGTGCGATCTCGTCGCGCTGGTGACCGCGAGGAGGGCGGAGGCGCTCGGGCTCGCGGCCGGCATGCAGGTCTGGGTCTCCCTCCAGGCGAAGGCGGTCCACCTGATCCCCCGCGAGGGACCCGGGTGAAGCGCGGCACCCGTATCGCCGGCGTCTTCCCGGCCCCGGCCCTGTCCGGGAGCGCCGAGTAAACCTATGACATTTAACCCGGGCTCGAATGAATACTTTTAACATTCGAGTCTTCTCAAAATTTATTTCATGAAACAAATCCATTTATTTGCGTTAATCGGCCTCCTCGTCGCTGCCGCGGTCCTGATCTGCGGCTGCACGGGGACGACAAACACCGACTCGACGCCCGGCTCGGAGAACCGGACCCCGGCCCCCGACCCCACGGCGACGCCTGCTGAACCTGCCCAGAACATCCAGTTGAAGGTCTTCCATGCCGGAAGCCTGACCGGGCCCTTTGAGAAGGTGAAAGCAGCGTTTGAGGCCGAACACTCCGGTGTCACCGTGCTCCTTGAGCCCGGCGGCAGCGTCGACTGCATCAAGAAAGTGACCGAGAACGGCAAACCTGCCGATGTCATCGCCTCCGCCGACTACGCCCTCATCCCGAAGATGATGGTGCCGGAGCACGCCGACTGGTACCTCACGTTCGCAAAGAACCGGATGGTGCTCACCTACACGAACGAGAGCAAGTATGCAGATGAGATCTCCGCTGAGAACTGGTATGAGGTCCTCAACCGCGACGGTGTCAGGTGGGGCTTCTCTGACCCGAATTCTGATCCCTGCGGCTACCGCACCCCGATGGTGATCCAGCTCGCCGAAGGCTACTACAAGAACGACACACTCTTCGAGACCCTGGTCGGGGCCCACAGCAACATAACCGTCACGGAGGAGAACAGCACCTCCACGATCCACGCCGCCGACCCGGGTTCCGATGACACCACGCTCTTCATCAGGCCGAAGGCGGACGACCTTGTCCGGATGGTCCAGGCCGGCGACCTCGACTACGCCTGGGAGTACCGGAGCGTTGCGGTGCAGAACGGCCTTCTCTTCATCGAACTCCCCGAGGAGATTGACCTCTCGTCGGTAGACTTCGCTGAGAACTACGCGACTGTCCAGACTGAGGCAAAGAAGGGCGACGGTACCACGATCTATGTCGGCTCGCCGATCGTCTACGGCGTGACCGTCCCGAAGATCGCACAGCATCCCGACCTCGGCCTCGAGTTCGTGGAGATGCTGGTCGGTGCCACCGGTCAGGAGATCCTCGAGCGCGATGGCCAGCCCCCGGTCGTGCCTGCGGGTGGCTACGGCAGCGTGCCTGCCGGGCTCGAGCCGCTCGTCTCGGTGAAGGCCTGAACCTCTTTTTTTTGTGCTATCAATTATCAGCGGACGCGGACAACGCATATTCCGGAGCGTGGTAGAGATGAAGACTGAAACACTGCCGGGTGACATCCGCCGGGGCGACGGTGAGACCGTTCTCCCCTGGTGGAGACAGCGGAAGAGGCAGCACATTGACGGGTGCACCCTCTGGTTCTGCATCATGGGAGCGGCGATCGTCGGCATCACGGTGCTCGCACTCGCAAACATCGCGATGACGGAACTCGCCGACCCCGTCCACCTGCTCGAGGTGGCGGCATCGTCGGAGGTGCTCGGGTCCATCCTCCTCACGTTCGGTGCGGGGGCGAGCGCTGTCCTCCTCCTCATCCTCTTCGGAACCCCCCTCGCCTACGTGCTCGCCCGGTCCCGCCCCTCCCGCTTCAAGGGGTTCGTGGAGAGCATCGTCGATATCCCACTCATCCTGCCCCACACGGTGGCGGGATTGCTGGTCTACCTCCTCTTCATGCGCCGCGGGTGGCTCGGGGCGCCGCTCTCCGATATCGGGATCGCCTTCGAGGACGCTTTCCCGGGCACGGTGGTCGCGATGCTCTTTGTCGCCTCGCCGTTCTTCATCAACACCATGCGGGAGGGGTTTGAGAAGGTGCCCGTCCACCTGGAGAACGTCGCCCGCACACTCGGTGCCGGCACGTTCACCACCTTTCGCACGGTCACGCTCCCCTTAAGCCTCCGGCACATGTATAACGGGGCTATATTCGCCTGGGGGAGAGCAATCGGGGAGTTCGCCGGCGTCATCATGATCGCCTACTACCCGTTCATCATATCGACGCTGATCTACTACTCGTTCACGACAGACGGCATACGCACCAGCCGGAGCATCGCATTTGTGGTCATCGTGGTCAGTCTCGCGGTCTTCTACCTCCTCCGGCGGATGACCCGGCACCTGGGGAGGTACGATGATCGCGTTTGACCATATCTCGCTCAGCTTGGGCACATTTTCTCTCAAGGACGTCAGCCTGACGATCAACCGGGGCGACTACTACTTCATCGTCGGGCCGTCGGGCGCGGGGAAGACGGTGCTCCTTGAGGCGATCGCCGGCCTCCACCGGCCGGAACGGGGCCGGGTCCTCCTGCGGGGTGAGGAGATCACCGCCCTGCCCCCGGAGAAACGGGGGATCGCCCTCGTCTACCAGGACTACTCGCTCTTCCCCCACATGACGGTCATCGACAACGTCGGCTACGGTCTCCGGATGCGGGGGATGGGGAAGAGGGAAGCCCGGGGCGAGGTTGCCGGACTCCTTGAGGAGTTCGGGATCAGCCACATCGCGGACCGCTACCCGGCGACCCTCTCCGGCGGCGAGCAGCAGCGGGTGGCGCTCGCGAGAGCCGTCGCGGGGAAACCGGATATCCTCCTCCTCGATGAGCCGCTCTCTGCCCTCGACCCCGTCACGCAGGAGAAGTTCATCCACGACCTGCAGCGGCTTCACCGGGAGAACGGCCTCACCATCGTGCAGGTGAGCCACTCCCGCCGGGAAGCGCACCTGCTCGCCACCCGTATGGCGGTGATCATCGACGGGACACTTGTGGATGAAGGAAGGGCCGACGTTGTGCTGAACACTCCCCGGAGCCGGCAGGTCGCCTCGTTCGTCGGGATCGAGAACATACTGGACGGAAGGGTAGCGGCAAACGACGGCGGGCATGCGACGGTGGATGTCGGCGGGCATGCCTTCGAGGCGGTGACGGACGCGGCGGCGGGCGAGGAGGTCACCCTCTGTATCCGGGCCGACGACGTCGTCCTCGGCGTCGGGGACGGCCGCCGTTCAAGCACCCGGAACACGATGGCCGGGATGATAACCCAGATCGTGGAGAACGGCCCCGTCGCCGAGGTGAAGGTGAACTGTGGCGTGGACCTGACAGCGGTTCTGACACGACGATCGGGGCAGGACCTGCACCTTGCCCCGGGAACTCCCGTAACCCTCTCCATCAAGGCGACGGCGATCCATGTCATCCGCGGGTGAGGAGTCTCACCCGTTCTTTGTCTTCATCGAGAGGAGAAGGCCGATGAGGGCGGCGGTGACGGCGTTCGCCGCGATGATGGCGATATCTCCCTTTACCATACCGTAGGCGAGCCAGAGCAGGACGCCGGCGAGGAAGATGATGAGCATCGCAAGAGAGAGGTCGGCGGTCGAGCGCGTGCGCCACACCCTCACGACCTGCGGTGCAAACGAGAGTGTTGTAAGCGAGCCGGCAATGAGACCGAGTGCGGTGATGGTATCCATGGATGATCCTGGTTCTATGTCTCCCGCCGGATCCCATGAACCCTGGGCCCGGCTCCTCCTCCAGGCATCTTCAGGAGCCGGATTGTTGCCGGTTCACCCGCCACTGTAGGGCGTAGGCGAGGACCATCCCGATGATGAACGCGACGGTGAGGCCGATCGCAAGGGTGAGGACGGCCACGGTTCCCGTGACCAGATAGGACTCGGTCTTCGCGCTGTGTTTACCGAGTTCGAGCGCCACGAAGACCAGGAGCGCGCCGAAGACCCCGAGCGGTATGAGGGTCAGCACCTCCGGCGGGGCGAAGGCGACGGCGAATATGAGGATGAAGAGACCGGCAACGATGTTCGCCCCGCCGGTCCTTGCGCCGAACCGGTACATGGCGGCAAGCCCTCCGGCACCGTGGCACATCGGAAACCCGCCGAGCGGCGTTGAGACGAGGTTCATGACGCCGATGGTCCGGGAGAGCCTGTCGGGGTCGACGCCCTTCTTCGGGAAGAGGTCGTAGGTGAGGAGCGATGTGGCGAGGATGGCGTTTGCGAGCGTGAGCGGTATCTGCGGGAGGACGAGGTCCCAGGTGCCGGCGATGAAGTCCGTTGGCGAGGGGATGATGAGGGCCGGAAGGGGCATCAGGCGGAACGGCGGCAGCCCCTGCGTGGCGATACCGACGGCTAGCCCGATGAGGAGTACCAGCAGGGCGGAGATATCCGGCACCCGGGCGCGCTGTGATGCGATGAAGAAGAGAAGAATGATCCCGATGGAGAACGCCGCAAAGAGAGCGTCGGCGACGATGTAGCCGAGCGACGTCCGGAGGAGGAGGAGCGCGAGCCCTGCCTGAACGCCCCGGATGACGCTTCTTGGAATCCGTTCCCCGATCCAGGTCATGCCACCGACGAGACCGAGCAGGAGGAAGAGAGCGCCGACGACGATCCCCGATGCGACGATCTCGCCGCCCGAGAGCCCTTCGGCGATGACAATGGCGCCGATCGCCTTCATCGGTTCGATCGGGATCGGGAGGCGGTAGTAGAGCCCGGCGATGATGAACCAGGCGGCGAGGAAGAGGAAGAAGTGGCTGATGTTCACGTCCGGGCAGACGATGGCAACCCCGAGCAGGATGGGGAAGATGGTGCCGAAGTCGCCGACGGCTCCGGCGATCTCCTCAAGGGTGATCCGGATGCCGCTCTCCCTATCCCCGGTGCTCTCCGCCATAGTTCCTCTCTGCCGTATGGTCTCCTCACCTTTTTGGTGCTTCTGGATGAGGCATGCCGGATGCCCTCACCCGGCATTCAGGGGGTCTCTGCTCCCGGCGGCACCATCGTCTGCCCGGTTGCCGGCGGCCCGGCTACGGGCTCATCCTCCCATTTCTTCTCGGCGAGGAGGTCTTCGGCCTTCAGCCGTTCGATGACTGTGTCCAGGTACTCCGAGACGATCCTGTCTCTCTCCGGTATCTGCCGGATCCAGACCCGCACCGTCAGCCTGACCCAGTCCTCCTTGATCGATGAGACCTGCATCTTCGGCTCGAATAACGCAAGGCCGGGGCGGGGAAGGTCGGACGAGAGACGCCCGATGTAGGGGAGATCAAAGAGGTTCTGGACGGCGGATCGCTCGGCCGGCTCAACGTGGGGCAGGATCCGGGGATGGTCGTGCGCGGCCCAAAGCGCGATCTCCTGCACCCGCGCGAGGTCTGCGGTGACCGGGACAGCGAGCGGGATCGAGACCTCTAAAAGCCCGGCGCGGGAGTAGTTGATGACCTTTGAGGTTATGATGCTCGAGTTCGGCGTGAGGACCAGACCACCGTCGAGCCCCTGGAGGGTCGTCGTCGTGAAGGATATGTCCTGGACCTTGCCGGGCCCGGTCTCCGGCCTTCCGCTGACGATCACCCATTCCTCGAGCTGGACGGGGCGGTTGATCGTTATCAGGACGCCTGCGATGGCGTTCTGGATGATCTGGCGCGACGAGAACGCTACGACGATACCGAGGATACCCAGCGATGCGACGAAGGCCGTCAGGTCGAAGGCGAGGAAGTACCGGGCGCTCGCGTAGACCCCGCCGATGGTGATGCCGTACTGCAGGATGGCTGCCGTCCACTTGGCCGTCCCGCGGGAGACGTGCCCGTCCAGAGCCCGCCGGAGGAGCAGGTAGGCGAGGTTGCCGAGGAAGAGAAACGCGATGAAGGTGAAGAGAAATGCGAGGAACGCATCAAGGGATACCCCACCGATGAGGACCGAAACGCTCTCCTGCATGTAGAAAGAGGTGAGAGAGGAGAGGATTAATCCCTTCCGTCATGATGCTTCGGCCTTGACCGGGATCTCCTCGGCCTGCAGGCGTCCGAGAACCTCTCTGAGGTACCGGGAGGCGATATCGTCCTTCTGCGGGATCTTGCGGATCCAGGCCCGTACCGTCAGTTTGATCCAGCCGTCATTGACCGACGCAGTACGGACGGCGGGCTCGAAGTACGCAAGGTCGGGACGGTCGGAGCGGAGACGCCTGTTGTAGGGGAGGTCGAAGAGGTCATGGACGGCGGAGCGCCCGGCCGCATCAGGGTTCCGGATGATCCGGGGGTCGTCGTGCGCTACCGCGAGTGCGATCTCGCGCACCCGCGCAAGGTCTGCGGTGACCGGGACGGAGAGTGCTATCTGGATCTCCAGAAGCCCGCCCCGGGAGTAGTTGATGACCTTCGATGCTATGATGCTCGAGTTCGGCATGAGGACGAGGCCGCCGTCGAGCCCCTGGAGGATCGTCGTCGTGAAGGATATGTCGCGCACCTTGCAGAGCCCCGTCGTCGGCCTCTCCCCGACGACTATCCACTCCTCGAGCTGGACTGGACGGTTGATCGTTATCAGGATGCCCGCAAGGACGTTCTGTATGATCTGGCTCGACGAGACGGCCACGACGATGCCGAGGATACCGAGCGATGCGACGAAGGCCTTCAGGTCGAAGGCGAGGAGATACCGGGCGCTCGCGTAGACCCCGCCGATGATGACGGCATACTGCAGGATAGCCGCCGCCCACTTGGCCGCCCCGGGGGAGACCCGGCCGTCGAGCACCTGCCGGAGAAGCATGTAGGCGAGGTTGCCGAAGAAGAGAAGCCCAATGAGGGCGAGGAGGAACGCGAAGAACGCGTCAAGGGGTACCCCGCCGATGAGGACCGGATCGCTCGCCTGCATGTAGAGAGAGGTGGGTGAGCGAGGGAGTTAACTCCTCCCGTACCGTCGGCTCCCGTCTGCCGGGACCCTCCGTGCGTATCGGCCGCTCCGGTCTTTTTCGGGATGATACTTCTCGTCCACGGGCGGACGAGCCCCGTCTATCGCTCCGGTCCCTCGCCGCCCGGCGCTTCCCCGCGTGCCCGCAGCACAGAGAAGATCTCTGTACCAAGAACCTCTTCTGCGCGCTCCCGGTAGCGCTCCGCCATAATTGCGAGGAGCCGCTCAGTCCCCGCCGCTGTGGTGGAGATGCCGACCCGCTCCGCCCGGCGGATCAGCCCGTCGTGCTCCATCGCCCCGAACCGGGGGAGGACGTAGTAATGAGGGATACTGAGGTATTCGGCAAGTTTCCGGGTTGTGGGGAAACGTATGGAGATGCCGCCCGGAGAAAAACTGATGGTTACGCACCGGTCCTCTTCAAGGAGGACCCGGATAGCCGCCTCGAATATATCGTCATGTTCGTGCGTGGACATCCAATCGTAGAATACTGGTCTTCGGAAGGAAAAAGAGAGTCGGTTTGGTTACGCCTCTTCTTTCTTCCTCTCGCCCCGCTCTTCTTCGGGCATCTCCTCGAGGTAGATGATCTCCGCCCCCGCGTCCTTTGCAATCTGTTCGAGTTCGACCTTTCTGAAGTGAGTGCCCTCGACCTTCATGTGTTTCTGGTCTCCCTTCTCTTCGATGACGGCGACAACACGGAACCGGGGCTGTTTCACGCCGGTGCCGACCTTCTGGCGTTCTCGTGCATAGATCTTCATCAGTTCATCACCTCCCAACCAACTGGTATACCTGCTGATATAGCGCGAAGTTACTTAATACTTTCCCTCACATAGACTATAAGGAGACTTTAACCATGGCAGAACGGTTTGAGATGGGATCGCGGTTACGGGGCGAGAGCCTGGTCCGGCGGGGCCTGCTCCGGGAGACCGCAGGCGTCCAGCAGATCAGGATCATGCCCGACCTGAACGTGGTCAAGATCGGCGGCCACGGGGTCATCGATTACGGGCGGGACGTGATCTATCCGCTGGTCGAAGAGATCGGCGAACTCTCACGGGACCACAAGGTCCTGGTCGCCACCGGCGGCGGCGCCCGGGTGCGGCATATCCTCGACGTCGGTATCGACCTCGGCATGCCGACCGGGGTGCTTGCGGAACTGGCAGGCAAGATCAGCGAGCAGAACGCGATCATGATGTCCCTCCTCTTCTCGAAGTACAACGGCGTCCGGATCCACTCCGGCGATCTCCTGAACCTCCCCTCACTCATATCGCTCGGTATGCTGCCGGTCGTGCAGGGCACCCCACCCTACGGGCTCTACGAGCACCCCCCGAAACTCGGGAGCATTCCCCCGCACCGGACCGACACCGGCGCCTTCCTGATGGCCGAGGTGGTCGGCGGGAAGAACTGCATCCTCGGGAAGAACGTGGACGGCCTCTACACCGAAGACCCGTTCGCGAACCCCGACGCCGAGTTCATCGCAGAGATTACGGCCGACGAGCTCCTGGAGATGGATATGGAGGATATGGTGCTCGAACCGATGGCGGTCGAACTCCTCCGGGACGCCGTCCACGTCAAAGAGATCAAGGTGGTGAACGCCCACGTGCCCGGGAACATAACGAAAGCCGTGAACGGGGAGCGGGTCGGCACCCTGATCCGGGCCTGAGAACCCTAAAACGTCAACTTTTTTCAGAGAGGCCTTCTTCAGTTTGGTGGCCGGACGGTCGCCGCGATCCTCGCCTCCGGCGTCGGCCAGGTCATGACCCGGGGCGGAACGGCGGCCAGGGAAGGCGTTGTCGCTCTCTAAAAGTTCCCGAAGCCCGCCTTCATCGGTAGTGCTCCAGCATATACCAGATAATTGATCTCAGAGGATCCGACCGAATTACGTTGCGCACCAACCCGTGTTCATGACAAACAATAACCTGGGGAGAAGATTTCCATTATCGGGCTCTGGTGAAGCCCTATTCTGGCTGTCATTCTTCCCTGATGAGATTGGTGCCGGACCTGGCCTGAAGTTCGACCTTTTTCTTCTCAAGCATGTCCTCATGCCGTGGACCGTGTATCGCCATAGGGGTGGGGCTGACGGGGAGGGGAGTCCTTGTTGTCGAGGCGGACGGCGACGTATACCG
>JALNXI010000045.1 GCA_023230425.1 Methanoculleus sp.
CCTACTCGCAGGGGTTCCTGGGCCCTTACTATGATTTTGTTCAATACGCCTGCCTGGCGGTCCTGGCGATCGCCCTGGTTTATATGGTGGCGGCCCCGCCGGTCTACTACGCCCGATACAGGTACCAGATCACCGAGGACAAGGTGGATGTGCGCTATGGGATTCTCGTGATACGACACATCCTGGTACCGATCGAGAGGGTGCACCAGGTGGAAGTCTCCAGGGGCCCGATCGACAACATGCTCGGCCTTGGGGATGTCACCATAACCACCGCGGGGGGAGATGCGACCATCAACTACCTGGAGATCGAAGAGGCAGAGGAGGTAGCCGACCGGCTTAACAACCTGATCGGCAGGATGCTCCAGGATCGGAAGTCACCTGCCCCGACCTCCCTGCCAGGACCTGCAAACGACTGATCGAGACCCCGGAGAAGGAGGTAAGAGATTGCAGCAGCAATACGGGCTATGCGAAGATGCAGATGGCTCCCTGGCCCGCCCGGGTAGCGGGGATGAGCACAACCATTCCGGAACAAACCCAAGACCGTTCTGTATCGACCCGGCCAGGCCGGAGAACCGGCCGCGGGTCGGCAGTACGAACAAGACCGTCCTGAACGGAAGAGCGGAAGTGGCGACCTCTCAGGTTCTCCTTACCCAGGTGAGATAAAAGTGCCCAACGAAAAGGTCAGGTGTCACCCAACCGTCATCCTGGAGAAATCACTCAAGGCGTTCTCTTCAGCGGTGATGTTTTTGATTCTCCTCTTTGTAGCGATCGATAGCAGTGCAATAGTGACCGTACTTGCGCTCTTTCTTGTCGCACTCCTGCTCTTCAACTACAGGCAGTGGAAGAGAACGACCATCCAGTTCAACGAAAGGGATGTCGTGGTAGAGAGGGACACCCTCTTTAAAATGAAGAAGACCCTCCCCTACTCAAAAATAGCGTCGGTCAACGTGAACCGGGACATATCGAACAGGCTGTTCGGGACATCGAAGTTGCTGATCAACATTAACTCGGGGAGCAGCGCCACGGTTCCGGAAGCAGTCCTGACGTTCAAGCAGGATATAGCGGACGAAATACGATCCGGGATGTCACAGAGGCTGTATGACCATACTATCTCCCCGGAGGAGGATGAGACCATTGAGTCCGTGGCATCGTTCTCCCCGATGGACGTGATCATACACGGTCTGTTCAGCGTTTCAACCTACCAGACCATACTGGGCTCTGCGTTCCTGGCCTATTCTCTGTTTGAACTGTATGTATCCGCAGTGGCAGGGTTCCAGGTGGGCGGTAAGGCGCTGGTTCCCCTGCTGATGTTCGTTGCAGTCCAGATCGCGCCTTCGGTCTCGCTCATATTCCGTTACTACAACTACAAGGTGTATCGCAGGGGCGATACGATATACCTGCAGCACGGCTTGATCAGGACCTACAAAACATCCTTCAGCGTGTCAAGGATCAATGCCCTCCGCATCAAAAGCACACTCGTGGCCCGGCTCCTGCACAGGTCGTGCATCGAGGCAGAGGTAGTAGGGCTGGTATCCGAGGGTAAGGGCAGTTCGCGTCCGGTTCTCTGTCTTCTCAAAGACGATGCAACGCAGCAGAGGGTTCTCCGGGAACTGGTGCCGGAGTTCGTTTACGAACGCAGTTTGAACAGGCAGCCCGAAGGCGCAAGGAGCGTGCTCCTGATACGGGCTGCCGTAGCGTCCCTGGTTTTGGCTGCGGTGATGCTCTACCCTTCGGTGTATGTCTACCGTGAGGTTGCAGCCCTGACCGGGGTTGTTGGTGTCCTGGGCGTGGCCTTGCAGTATGTGCTGCCCCTGGTTACGGCACTGGCCGTCCTCGCGATAATCTACGCTGCGTATGTCTCCTACAGGGTCACGGAGTTCGGCACCGGTGAAGACCTCTTCACATTCGTGAACGGCGCCGTCGACCGCGAGACCGTTGTCATGAACTACGATAAGGTGCAGATGGTCTGGATCGAGAAGGGTCCGATTGCAAGGATCTTCAACGTAGCCAGAGGAAGCGTGTACATGCTCTCTTCCACCGGAGGTGCGAGCATTTCTTCGGGATATTTCCCCGAAAACCGCCTCGCCGCCGTAGGCGAGATCGTGATGGAGCGGATCGCAAGCGGGGAGTACGATTACCGGGAGAATAGTATCTGACCGCGATCCATCGGTTCAAAGCCATGAACGAGGGAGAAAATGGAAGGAACAGACCTGGCTGTTCGCCTCCTTCCCGGGTAAGGTTTCAGATGCATGGGGCGGGTGACAGAGCCGCAGAGTCACTATCCCCATAGACCCGGAATAATAGGAGGATAAAATGCATGGACTGTCAAGCGATTGCGAGATCAAACGGAAAATGAAAAGATCGCTTCGGTTCTCCCTCCTTAAGCGGCGATCTCTGCACTGATGCCGAAAGCGTCGGAGATCTCGCCGAGAACTGCCTCTTCAGGCTCGCTAATAGCAACGCCATGCTCCTTTGCTGCTTCGGCAACCTTCCGGCCTATCGCCAGCGACCACTTTTTATAAGCCATTGCCTCGTCGGGAGATACCCTGGACAGGGCTGAGGAAGCAGATTTTGCCGCCTTGATGGTTGTATTCCTGTAGCCCGTCTGGTCGTGCTTCATCAGGTCCTGTTGCTCTTTAATCAACTCCTTTCCCTTTGATTGCATCTCGGCCGATATGAGGCCGACCAGAGCACTGCCGCTTTCGGCTGCCAGGCGTGTGGGTTCCTGTACCATGGCTTTCATTTCGCCCCACGCACCCAGGACCGATGGTGCAGCGACAATAACCGCCATTGAGATCGCGTACGGTAAACTGACGAGGTTCCTCCATTCGTCATCTGTAAATTGCGCCCTCAGTTCCATATGCATTACCGGAAGTCAGTATCCGGCATGTATTATAAGATGATTTCTATGAAATCTGCAATGCCGGGAAGATGGCGGCTGTCGAGCGGTATGCCCATATAGGTGCCCATCCGTCTACCGGGAGCGAGTTGGCGCAAAGGATTTCCATACGGTATGGGTATAAGCCCTCTATGACGATCATGGCATCACCTGTTCACCCGCATTACTTTCCCGGGATGTTCGTAATTTTAATATAAAATAAGCCGTAGTAATCGGATTGGAAATGAAACCAATACGAATTGTGGGCGTGCTCGTCGGCGCCTTTATTGCATTTCTTGGTCTGCTCTGGTTCCTACAAGGCGCAGCACTTATTCAGATGCGTCCGATACTGTGCGTCGCGAATTGCGAACCAATTGTGGGCAGATCGCCGTTCTGGGCAGCAACCGGGGTGATTGCTTTCATTATCGGGATTGTAGTCGTTATCCTCAGTGCGAGGCGCGACGGGACGTAAACGAATAATTGAACCTCTCGGTGACTACTTTGCCGGAATAAAAATGAGATTTTGAGGCCGGGTAGCCGCCCTATGCCCTCTCTTCCACCCGGATCTTCAGCCCCTTGTTGTCGACCTCGGTCGCGATCGCGATCCGGAGCCCCGCCTCGGCGAGGATCTTCGCCACCTCATCCTCCGGCCGGCCGGTGATGACCGCGATCGACGGCCCGACCGAGCTCATCCCGACGAACTCGATGCCCGCATCCCGGAGCGCCGCCATGTAGCGATAGATCTCAAACCCGTGGTGCTCGACCTCGGCGCGCTTCGAGCCCCGGAACTCGATCTCCCAGATGACATCGCCGACCTTTGCCAGGTCGCCCTTCTCCAGCGCCGGGATGAGGTCCATCAGGACGAGGTAGGACTTCAGCGCACGGTCGCGGTAGTCGAGGGTCCGGGCCTTGTTCATCAGGAGGTCGAACTCCTTCTCCCCCGCCGACGAGATATCGGAAGATGGAATGGCGATGTAGACCTGTTTCCCCATCCCAAAGGCGTGCTGGTAGACGAGCGCCAGCTCGTCGCCCATCACGACCATGCCGCCGTGGGTGCTCGCGGCGGGGCCGACACCGGTCTCGAACCCGAACGCGACGTTCCCGGCCTCCGTCTCCTCGACGAAGTTGCTGCCGAGAAGCAGGCGGAGTTCGTCACTGGTCAGGGGCGAGCCCACAGCGGTATTGAGGGCGTTAGCGACCGCGATCAGTATGGTGCTCGTGGACCCGAGCCCGACGTGCTCATACTGGTGGTCGCGTGCGCGGATCGTAAAGCCGCCCTCATAACCGACGATCTGCCGGAACGCCTCCACGAAGTGCCGGAGGATCGGTTCGCGGGTGTAGTCGATCTCGATGCCTGACTCCGTACACGCGACCTCGGCGGTGCAGTAGACCCCGATGGCAAAGCCGATGCCGCCCCCGCCGGGGTGGTCCGGGGAGAACCGGTTCATGTCAAGCACGGTGAGGTGAATCCGTGCGGGAGCGCGGACGACGACGGTGCCGGCAACCGGTGTGAGCCGGTAGTCTTTCTGGAGGCCGCACGGCCTGATATGTTCGCCGGGGGAGAAGGAGGTGAACTCGTACTCGACGAGGTCTAAGTCCCCTCCGCGGATCTTCATGATGGGCATGCTGTCACTCGGTTAGCGTGCGCGGTCAAAGAAGATATCCTTTCCAGATGCCCGGAGCGGGATACCGTAGGCGACACCGCACCCTTCCAGCCATCCGAGCGCGAGCGCACCGACACCGGCGGTGTACATGACCCGGTTGTCGACGTTGTGGATGCTCGCGGTCTTCACCGCCGAACCGACCGCGATCCCGAGGTCCGCCATCCTGACGACACAGTTTGGGCCCCGGAACGGGGCGGACGGTGGGAGCCTCTCATCCTGTGCTTCGAGCATCTCCGCACAGGTGGAATACCCGCAGCCGCCGCAGTCGAGGCCCACAGCGTCGGCGAGCAGCGAGCCGATGAGGAGGCAGGCGTCGCTTGCCTCGATGTTGCCCGCATCCCGGATGAAGAACGCGGCGTTGTGCCGCTCACCGAACTCCCGCATCGCCTGCGCAAGCACGCTCCGCTCATCTCCGGTGACGATCCTCGTCTTGATCACGTCGATGCCCCGTGCCTTCGGAGCGGTGCGCGCAGAGAGCGCCATCAGCCGGGCGACTGTCTGTACGGCGTCTGACTCAAAGACCATGGAAATACGTGGTACCGGCCGGAGATAAGGGTATGCCCCCCGGGGCATCGATACTTTTTTCCGGGAGGCCGGCCGAAGAGCAGGGTCGCCATGGAATCGGAGAAGGCTACGTTCGGCGCGGGGTGTTTCTGGGGCGTCGAGGAGACGTTTCGGGACGTTCACGGCGTCGTGGATACGGCGGTAGGGTTCATGGGCGGCACCCTCGCAAACCCGACCTATCCGGATGTCTGCACCGGGAGGACCGGGCACGCGGAGGTCGTGCAGGTGACCTACGACCCTGGAGAGGTCTCGTACCGGGCCCTCCTCGACGTATTCTGGAGCGTCCACGACCCGACCACGCCCAACCGGCAGGGGCCCGACGTCGGGACGCAGTACCGGTCGGCGATCTTCTACCACACCCCGGAGCAGGAGGAGGCGGCACGGGCATCGAAAGCGGAGATGGAGCACTCAGGGAGGTTCAGGCGCCCCATCGTCACCGCGATCGAGCCTGCGGGGACGTTCTGGCGGGCCGAAGAGTATCACCAGCAGTACTTCGCGAAACGCGGCGGCGGGCAGTGTCGGACGGTGTGGTAGGGGGCGTGAACGGGGATAAATTCAGGCTGCGGTTGGTGGTTTGGACTACCCTACTCTCCGTTCTTATGAGGCGTCGGGTTCCGCAATAAATGCCCTTAGAGGTCTGTTCGTTTAGATTCTTGCGACCCCTTACACGGCTTCCCAGTGGATATCGCCACGCACTGCCCCCGCCCCCTGGGGGCGGGGGAGGAGGCCGGAGGCCGGGCGGGGTGGGGCGGTTCCGTCAGGAACCAGAGCTTGAGAAGACCATAGGTCTTCGAGTGGGGATTACATGCCTCCTTGTGGGATGGAGACAGGGGAGGGGGGAGCATCCCCCCTCCCCGTCAGCCCCACCCTCAATGGTGATATCCACTGGGAAGCCGTGTAAGGGAGGTGCGAGGTGTGAGATCCATTGACCCCTCCAAAGCGATAAACGACGCGTACACCAGAGGTGCAGGCGGAGCTTGAGCACCGGAGGTACGCAGTCCCCACGGTCCACTGCATCGGGCTTGTTCTCATTCCCACAGTTCCAAGAATAGTGGATAACGACAGCACAAGGGACAAGAGTTCAAGAACTCATTGGATTTCGAATGATAGAATCGCGGAAAATAAGAGCCAGCGCCTCCGCCAGCACCGAAAACCCCATCTCACCCTTTCCTCGCAGAAACCCCGGTCTTAAACCCGATCCCCTCGAACGAGGCGATACAGCGGTCGCCCGAGTAGACGTCCACAACGTATACGGACGTCCTCTCCGTCTCCGAGATCCTGCGGGCGACCGCTTCGAGCGTGCCGTTCGTCGGCGGAGAAATGTAGCGGATATAGGCGGAGAGCCCAATCTGGTCAACCCCGTCCAGGTTTCCGGCGATGCCGAAGGCGTGGTCCGCAAGGGCGAAGATCGCGCCCCCGTGAGTCGTGCCGTGGGCGTTCTCCATGCCCTCCGTCTGCATCGCGACCCTGACGCAGCCGTCGGTGACCTCCGTGACCTCTATCCCGAGGAGGCGTGCAAACCCGCAGGCGTCGAACCGGCGCACCACATCAGCACAGGTCTCGGGGATGGGTCTTCTGCTCCTCATGCCAGGATAGAGCGGCCTACTTGTATTCCCGCTGCGAGTAGGTGGCGCCGCCGGCTTCGCCACCGCGGAGAACGATATACAGCCATTCCGATATCGACTTGAGCGTCCCGAACTGCTGGTAGCGCCTCATCGAGAAACCGACCGCGAGACCGGGGTCGAGGTAGACCTTCCCGATCTTGCGCATCCGTTGCGCGATCTCGAGGTCGTCCCCGGCGTCGATGCAGCGGTACATCCCCGCCCGGACGAATGCCTCACGGTCGAACGCCGTGTTGCACCCAAGCGTGAAGTAGATCGTCCGGGTGTGGTAGCCGAGGCGCGAGAAGGTGTTTGCGCCAAAAAGAGAGAGTTGGTTCCGGAAGCCGCCCTCGATCGGGTAGACCGTGCCGTAGAGCTGCACGATATCCCTCTCCGCAAAGTTCCGGCCGATCGTCTCCACCCAGTCGCGGGGGAGGATACAGTCAGCGTCCGTTGTGGCGACGATATCTCCCCTGGCCGCCATCGCCCCGTCGTTTCGTGCCCCGCCCACCCGTTTGCTCTTCTGTATAAAGACGCTGTCCGCCAGGGGTTCCGCAAGCTCCCGGGTCCGGTCCTTTGAGTCCCCGTCGACGACGATGATCTCGTAAGTATCCCTCGACACCGTCTGGTCGGCGAGAGACTGCAGGCAGCGCTCGATATTCTGCTCTTCGTTGTAGGTCGGAACGACGACGGAGATCAACCCTCGATCAACTCCCGGTATAATTGTTGATGCCGTTTTGCTATAAGCGTGATGTCGTATTTCTCCGTCGAGGCGCGGGCCTTCGCGGCGCAGTGCTGCAGGGCCGCATCATCGTTCACGAGGTCCCGCGCCTCGTCGACCTCACGGAAGAAGAGGACTGAGTCCCCGAATATCTCCCGGAACTCGAATATATCCCGGGCGATAACCGGGAGGCCCGCCGATAGGGCCTCGACGATCACGAGACCGAACGTCTCGGCGTGGGACGGCATAAAGAAGATGTCCGCCCCGCTGTATGCCCGGGATATATCGTCGATGACGCCGGTGAATATGACGTTCTCGTGGGAATGGGTCTTCTGCAACTGAATCTTCGCGTAATCCTTCGAGAGCGTCCCATACGGGAACCCACCCACCCAGATCCAGGTCATATCGGGGTGCTGGTCGGCGAGCTTGAAGAAGTCGTAGATGCCCTTCCGGGGAGTCTGCTGGCCGACGGAGAGGACCACTCTTTGGCCCGGGTCGATGTCGTACTCATCGCGGAACGATTTCCTCTTCTTCTTGTCCCGCTTGAAGTACGCCCGGTCGATACCGTTCGGGATAAGGGTCTTTGGGACATCGGGGACGAGCTGCTCGGCCTCGCGGTGGCAGGGTTCCGATATCGTTATGATGTGGTCAAACTGCCGGTAAATTTTGGGGTATATCGTGTTTATCCTCTTCGAGAAGGCGACGTTCCCCTCGTTTATACGGGGGGTCGAGTGGGCGGTCAGCACCTTCACGCCCTCGGTGAACTTCAGGTGGTACATCGCCCAGGGCCCGAAGGTGTGGTAGTGGGTCAGGTCGAAGTCGCCGTGATACAGGTTTCGGGAGACCTCCATATCAGGGAGCAGGGCGAGGTGGTTATACAGCGTCCTTGCGGCCGTTGCGCACCCGATGTAGCGCAGAAATCGGAAGTCCTCGACGAATATGTTGACCTTCATTCGTTCGCCCTCACGAAGTCGATCGCGCTCCTGATACAGCCGTCCATATTGATGTATTCAAACCGGGAGAACCGCCCGACGAGGTCGATGCCCCGCTCCCGGCAGAACCCCCTGACGATCTCGATGTTTTTGAGGTACTCCGTATCGTAGACGACGTAAGCGAATTTGTGCCGCGCGATGCCGGTGTAGACGACCCGATCCCGGGAGGGGAGGATCCCGGCGGAGACGAGTGAACGGACGGTATGCTCGATCACATCGGCATCCGTCATCCGGGAGACCGCATCACCGTCGTTATAGGTGATCTCGGCGAGGATCGAGGAGTGGCCGGGGGGGGCGACTTTTGTACTGTAGTTTGAGGGGAACGATATCCGGTTGAAGAGGCCGGTCTCCGGGTCAGGGACGTAGAGCCACGATATATCGGGGACTTCACCCGCGAGGCCGATGAAGACCGAGCAGAGCGAGTTGTACCGGAGGGCGTCGCACGCAGCCTGCACGTCGGCCGGGACGTCCGGAAGACAGGGGAGCAGGTTCTGGAGGGGAATCGTCGATATCAGGCGGTCTGCATGGACGGTCTCTTTGCCGTCACTGACGGCAAATCCACCCTCCTCCTCCCGGATGGACGCGACAGAGAACCCGGTCCGGATGGCGGGGAGCACCGGCTCGGCAATCCCGCGGACAACCGCCTCGATACCGCCCGTCACCGGGTAGGAGAAGACCGCCTGGTGGACGTAGCCCTCGGTCTCGATCCCGATGGCCGATTTGATGATATCCTCGACCGGCGGGCGGGGGATCCTTCCGTCCACCCAGTGGTGCGACATGCGCTCCACCGGGTAGTTCCAGATCTTCTCGTTGTAGGGGACCATGTAGCACTCGGCGATGCCCCGGCCGAAGGTGTAGGTGATCCACTCTGCAAAGTTTTCCGGCGGCGGGACTTCGCCCTTCTCGACGGCGATGAGGTTCTTCACGAACTCGTTGATGCAGAAGAACCGGTCTTCGTCGGGCAACTGGTAGAGGCCGTTCTCGAAGGGGTATTTGACGTAGCGGCCCTTGTACAGGATCTTCGTATTCCGCTTCCGCCGGTCGGCGTTCCCGCCGAGGACCGAGAGCATGAAGGAGAGGACCTCAGTATCGCGGGAGAAGAGGATGTGCGAGCCCCCGACGTCGAACGTGAAACCCTTCTGTGTTCTCGAGCGGCAGAGCCCCCCGATCGTCTCGTCCCGTTCAAGAACAGTCACGTCGTCGCCCTGTTCATGGAGCAGGCGGGCCAGCGTAATCCCGGTGAGACCGCCTCCCAGTACCGCCGATTTCACATTCATACGTTTAATGCCGAAGCCATATATGGTTGACCATCCGCTTTCCCGTGGTTGCCGCATATTGGCGTGAAAACCGGGGGTAATCAGGCCAGGAACGCGGGGTGCGACACAGCCGCCCGGCAGGGGTTCCTAAGGGTTGCGCAGTTTCCCGACGAACTCCCGCACGTCCCCTGCGTAGAGGAGAGGCTCCTCCCAGGCCGCGAAGTGTCCGCCGCGAGGGAGCTCGGTGAAGTGCTCAAGGTTCACCCTGCGCTCGGCCCATTCACGGGGCAGCGGAGCGTCCCGGGGAGGGTGGGCGACGGCTGCCGGAACCGGGGTGCGCTGCCAGGGATGGGAAGGAGCGTGAGCGTCGAGGTAGTACCTGCGGAGAGACGAGCCGATCGTCTGCGTGACCCAGTAGATCGTGATGTTCGTGAGCAGCTCGTCCCGGCTGAACCGCGTCTCAAGCTCCTCGCCGGTCGTGCCCGAGGCCATGAAACTCATGATCCAGGCCGCGAGGCCTGCCGGCGAATCGGCCAGTCCGTAGGCGAGGCTCTGCGGTTTGGTCGACTGGACCATGTTGAAGGCGCCTTCGTTCATCCACCATTGTCCAATGTAGTTCGCGAATTCGATTTCGGGCTCTGTGAGGGTCGAAAAATCCGTCGTCTGGTCCGGGTAGCCGACATCGGTCAGGTGGATGCCGAGCAGGGCGTCGGCGTGGCGGTCGGCGAGTGACTGAGCGATCAGGGTCCCGGCGTCGCCGCCGGCCGCGACGAATCTCTCGTAGCCCAGTTCCTCTGTCATCAGTCCGGCGAAGAGATCGGCGGTGTCGTCGGTGGTCATGGGCTTTCGGTCGGAGAACCCCTGTCCGGGGATGGACGGGACGATCACGTCGAACGAATCGGCGAGCATCGGGATGACCCTGTGGTAACGGTAGAAGGAGTCAGGCCAGCCGTGGAGCAGGAGGAGCGGCGTCGGGTCCGGCTCCCTCCCGCGCTCATGGATGAAGTGAATCCCCACCCCGTCGACCTCCGCCATGAAGTGAGCGAAGGTGTTGAGCGCGGCCTCGTGCCTGCGCCAGTCATACCGGTGCTCCCAGTAGTCGACGAGGTCTTTCATATACGGAAGAGCGGTGCCGTACTCCCAGCCGGCATCGTCATCGGGCCACCGGGTATCGGCGAGTCGCCGGCGCAGGTCCTCGAGGATTGCCTCCGGAACGGCTATGGTGAAGGGTTCGGTCTTCATGCGGTCGGTCCTCCTTGTGCTCAGTTCTCTCCCGGCGGTGCGGCATGCCGGGAGGGTGTGGACTCTGGAGGGTATCGCTCGCATATATGTATTCGGCACCTCACGCGCAAAAAACGTGGAGAGAGGTTCGTTTGGCAGACTACTCTTTTGCCCTTCTCTTTGCGAGGACCGTGCTCGTTTCTATCGATCTCTGCAGGGGCTGGATCATATAGGTGGGCATATTC
>JALNXI010000046.1 GCA_023230425.1 Methanoculleus sp.
AGGCTCCGGAACGGAAGTTCAAGGAGAGCGTGGATATCACCGTCAACCTCAGGAATATCGATATGTCCCAGCCCAAGAATCGTATCGATGAGACGATTCTCCTTCCGAACGGTTTTGACAACGTCAAGATCGCAGTTCTCGGGAAGGGCGATATCACCACGCAGGCAAAGGACGTGGATGTGGACCTTATCATCGGACCTGAGGAGATCGAGCGGCTCGGGGGAGAACCCCGGGAAGCACGTAAAATGGCGGAAGAATACCGGTTCTTCCTTGCTGAGACGGCAATGATGCCTCTCGTCGGCCGTTATCTTGGTGTCAGGCTTGGTCCGCGCGGGCGGATGCCGATGCCGGTTCCGCAGGGAATGGATATCCGGCCCATTGTCCAGCGTCTCCGGAGTTCCGTGAAGATCCGGACGAAGGACAAGAAAGTCTTCCACGCAAAGGTCGGATCCGCCGGAATGGAGCCTGCGAAGATCGCTGAGAATATCGATGCGGTCCTGCGGAGAGTCGAGTCCGTTCTGGAGAGCGGGACGATGAATATCCACTCGGTCTACGTGAAGACGACCATGGGGCCGGCTGTGAGGGTAGCCTGATGGCACTTTACACGCAGCACCTGCCCCGGTGGAAGAAGGATGAGGTAGACGCGATCAAGCGCGGTGTCGAGGAGCACACGCTCGTCGGCGTTGTGGACATGTACGGCATCCCCGCCTCGCAGGTCCAGCATATCCGGCGGAATCTCCGTGGCACGGCGACGGTGAAGATGGCCCGGAACACGCTCATCGAGCATGCCCTCACTGAACTCGGTGGCAGCGTCGGAAGCCTGAAAGAGCACGCCGAGGGCCAGAGCGCCCTGATCTTCACGAACGCGAATCCCTTCAAACTCTTCAAGCTGCTGGAGAAGACCAAGACGAAGATGGCGGCGAAGCCTGGCGAAACTGCGCCGGAGGATGTCGTCGTCCCGAAGGGTCCGACCACCTTCAAGCCCGGCCCCATTGTGGGCGAGCTTCAGCAGGTGGGCATTCCTGCGTCCATCGAGGGCGGAAAGGTCAAGATCCGGGAGACCAAGACGGTCGTGAAGAAAGGCGAGGTCATCAGTAAGAAGGTTGCCGATGCCCTCGTGAAGCTCGGTATCAAGCCGATGGATGTCGGCCTCATCCTGCAGGCCGCATACTACCGGAATACCATCTTCACGCCGGACCTCCTGGCCGTCGATGAAGAGGCCTACTACAACAACATCGTGCTTGCGACCCGGCAGGCGTTCAACCTCTCGGTCAATGCCGCCATCCCGACCCCGCTGACGATCGGTGCGATCATTGGCAGGGCGGTTCGTGAAGCCCGGAACGTGGGCGTCGAGGCGAGCATCTACGAGAAGGATATCATCGACCTGATCATCGGACGGGCACAGCGCGAGATGCTGATCGTCGCTCTTGCGGCGGCAGATCACGGGTTCGAGCTCGATGAGGCGACCCTGAAGGCTGCTTCGGCCGCAACCGCTGCGGCACCCGCCGCGGCCCCGGCAGCCGTTGAGGCGAAGCCCGAGGAAGAGGAGAAGGAAGAGGAGAAGAAGGAAGAGGAAGAAGAGAGCGGCATGGCCGGTCTCGGGGCCCTCTTCGGCTAATACTTTATTCAAAAAAAGGTGAATACATTATGGAGTATATCTACGCTGCACTGCTCCTGCACAACGCAGGCAAGGATGTAACTGAAGAGAATGTGACCGCTGTCCTGAAGGCGGCTGACGTTGCCGTCGAGGACGTCCGCGTGAAGGCGCTCATCGCCGCACTCGAAGACGTGAACATCGAGGAGGCCATCAGCAAGGCCGCCGTCGCCCAGGTCGCCGCTGCACCCGCAGCCGCTGCCCCTGCCGCCGCTGCACCCGCAGCCGAGGAAGAGGCTGAGGAAGAGGCCAAGAAGGAAGAGGAAGAAGAGAGCGGCATGGCCGGTCTCGGCGCCCTCTTCGGGTAAACTTTTTTTCTTTCGCCGGCGGTTGGCCGGTTTCTCACCGATCTGTGAAAGCAATCCTTCTGAGAGTTCCTCTCGTTGATGTAGCCTGAAGCATCAGGCATCGCGGTGCCTTTCCAGCCTGACGTTCCTTCTGAAAAATGTCGGTTTTAAGCGTTCACACATGAAGGTATGGAGCGGCTGAGCCGGGCCTCTTTTCGAGGACCTTGCTGCCCTCGCCGGGTCTGAAAAAGGGTCGGGTTGTCATCAGGTCTACGGCAGTCAGAGCGCCTCGAACCAGACGTCCCGGAGGCCGACGTTGTACTGGGCGATGAAGAGAGCGTCGCCGACCTCGATCACGCCGTTCGCGTGGGCGTCGGTCTTTTTAAACCGGTCGGTGCCGGGGACGGGTTTCTCCCGGAGTCCCACGACCTGCTGGAGGACGGTGAGGGTGTCGGCCTGGTTGACCCTGCCGTCTTCGTTCGCATCGCCGAAGAGGACCGGGGTGACCTTGATGTAGCCGGGCTTTGTGCAGGTCTCCGTGCCACCGTTCACCGAGAGCGTGACGGTGTGGTTGCCCGGGGCGGTGTAGGTGTAGACCGGGTTCCGTTCACTGGAGATGTTGTCGTCACCGAAGTCCCAGAGCCACACGGCCGGATCTCCTGTGGAAGTGTCGGTGAAGGTGATCACGAGCGGGGCGGTGCCCTTTTGGGGTTCGGCCGTGAACGCCGCGACAGGCAACCCCGTCCCCCCGATGACTGAGTAGCCGCTCATCGCCTTGTCGGAGGTGAGGGCGTTCGTCCAGGCGACCATATCATCGCCGTTATTGGAGTTCCTGCAGTATCCGTAGACGCTGAAGGCAGCAAACGACTTCAGGTTCTCGAAGGTATAATTGATCCGGACCGCACCCCGGTTCTTGAGGGTTTCGTTCGGCCGGAGGACGCCGGCATTAAGATCGATGAACATGAGACGGAAGGCGTTCTCCGCGTTACTCATGTCCTGGCCTGCGTAGAGAGGGTAATCCGCCGCATTCCCGGTTGGCTTCCAGATCTGCGGGCCGTAGATGAAGTCATCCTTCGTGAAGGTCTCGTTGAGGGAGACGGGCTGGTAGGTCACATTGTCGAGGGAAGGGGCCCGGTTTCGCTGGGGGTTCGGTGTCCAGGTATAGCCGTCTGCCGTGACGTGGAGTTTGAAGCTGTCAGGGATTGTCCTGTTGACGGCGACCATGAGGATGATCTCGTCCTCGTAGCCCTTCCCACCAGAGTCGGTGGCATAAAGGGTGCCGCTCTGGTTCTCAGAGACCGTCACCTGGCCACAGTTCACGACCGGGTCGGTGGAGATGTGGAGGGCGTTGAGGCCGCGGTTGACGCCTTCGAACCTGATGTTATAGGTGTTGTTACCAAAAGCATTGTACTTTACGCCAGCATTGTTTGCAACTTTCACAAAGATGTTGTTGTATCCCGGTAGGACGGAAGGGCCGGCTGGATCAGTTGTGGTGATGAAGTCTGTCTTCATCCCGGAGTCGCTTCCGCTGTCGCTGGTGGCGGTGAGGTTTGCCTTGTACTGGAGACCAATATCATTAGCCAATGGGTAGACCGGGCTCTGAACGGGCTCATATGAGCCAACGGCGGCATGATGGCGGTATTTATCTCGATAACCCTCGTCGTCATAAGCCCCCCGTCCCGGACCAACGTTCCAATAATCGCGATAGTCCGCCGGATAATAAAAATCTGTTGTGGTTCTCCGTGCTGCAGAGATCGAGGTTTGTTTGGTCTCATCTGTTTTTGTTGGTGTTGTCAGTGTATCTGGAGTTCGTTCAGGAGGTACCGTTTCATTAAGGGGTTCATGCACAACCACCATCAACTCGGGCGTAGATTCACGAATCTCGAGGCTGGCTTCATATGGGATACCGCTCCCGCTCACCGCTCCGATTCCCATCTCTTCTGCCTCTGCGTTTGCTACCAAGAATCCTCCTGCAAGGACGAGAAGTACCATCACTAACGTCACTAAAGTAAAATTTCCCTTGAGTCGTGTCTTTATAGTTAATTGCGGTTTCCCTTTCATGTTATTCCACGTTGCGCTATCGTTCCCGGGCACTCTGGTTTCTCAATTTCATGATTACTCTGATGCCTAAAATAAGTCTTCTCTGGATCAGTATTATAACTGGAGGAATTAACTGGACAATAATCGGAGTAAAACCCTGCCCGCCTGGTACCTTTGTATTGCTTTATCCGCATTTGCTGAGTTAATCAGCCTGATCAGTACAAAAATGATCACGAGAGAGAAGATTTACCTCGTCTCTATCACACCACATACCCGGATGCCGGTCCCGCCGGTGAGCTCCTGCCTGCCGCAGGGCAGCCGGACAGGGAACGTGCCGCTTCCCGGCACTGAAGGAGAGCTTTCGTTCGGATATCCCAGGCCCCCTCACCCCTCCACGCTCCCCCCATACACCACCTGCCCGAAGCTGATGCACCCGTCCCCGAGCGGATACTCCCGGTTCACAACCACCTCAAGCCCGGCGGCGCGAACCTCACCGATGATCGTCTCCCGGATCGCCCGATTGTAAGCCACCCCGCCCGAGAGCGCCACCTGGGGGATCCCCCACTCCTGTGCCGCCCGGACGGCCATCGCAGCGACCCCCCGGGCAAGGTTGTACTGGAACGACGCGGCGATGTCCGCCCGCCGCTCCCCGGCGGCCATCCGCCGGTACGCCTCTGCAAGGAGCGACCGGGTTGCGAAGACCTCGCAGTCCCCGTCGCGCAGAAACTCAAGGTCCCAGGCCGCCGCCCTCCCGGCGCATGCCGCCGACTCAAGTTTCATCGCCGGTTCGCCGTCGTAGGTCCGCTCCCGGCAGATACCGAGGAGGGCTGCGGCGGCGTCCAGCACCCGGCCGGTGCTCGATGTGGCGGCGACGTTTAACCCCCGCTCCACCTGCCTCGTGAGAACCGCGAGTTCGATATCGCTCCAGCCCCTTGATGCGAGCAGGTCCCGGACCCCCGATGTCGGCAGGATCCCATACAGCATCCGCTCCGGGAACCGGGTGGCGAGGTCGCCGCCCGGCATCGGGACAACCTCGAGATGGGCGACCCGGTCGAGGTGGGGAACCTGCCCGGCAAAGACCTCACCGCCCCAGACCGTGCCGTCGTCGCCGTAGCCCACACCGTCGATCGCGATCCCGATGCACTCCTCCCGGGTCGTGGCGGCGATATGCGCCCGGTGGTGCTGGACGGCGACGAGTTCCGCCCCGGTCTCCGCGGCAACCTCTCGGGCATACCGGGTGGAGAGGAACTGCGGGTGGAGGTCGTGTACGATCCGGTCATACTGGGCGCCGACAAGCCCCCCGATCTTCTCCGCTGTCTCCTGCAGGTAGGCGAGGGTCCCGGGGTTCCGGACGTTTCCCACATGGGGCGATGTGATGCAGAACCCGTTACGGTATACAGAGATATTCGCGTTCAACTCCGGGCCAACCCCGAGGATGCACCGATCCCCGAGGTCGATCGCTGTCCGTTTTGGGGCAAGGCCCCTCGATAAGCGTATGATGTAGCCGTCCCGGACGACCGAGTCGTCGCACCGGTTGATGATCCGGCGGTTGTGGGTGAGGATGTAGTCCACCTGCCCTGAGAGCCGGTCGAGGGCGACCGCGAGGTCGGTGATCATCGGGTAACCCGGCAGGTTCGCGCTCGTCATGATGAGAAGCAGGTGGGCGAGGTTCGCAAAGAGGAGGTGGTGCAGCCCGGTGTAAGGAAGCATGCACCCGATGGTGTGGAGGTTCGAGATCGCCGGATGGGACGTGGGGTCCCGCTTTGCGAGCACCACGATCGGCCGTTCCCGCGAGTGGAGGATCCGCCGGTCTTCATCTGATACTATCGCGATCCGTTCCACCTCTTCGGGGGTCGCCATCACCGCGAGGGGCTGCTCCGTCCGGCCCAGACGGTGTTTCAGAACGCCTGCCGCCTCTTCGGTGCAGGCGATATGAAACCCCCCGATCCCCCGGATGGCGACGATCGAGCCCGCATCGAGGAGGGCCGCCGCCTCCCGGACGGGATCGCCCTCGACCTGCGTCCCGTCAGCCCGGATCAGGGTGAGGTGCGGCCCGCAGGCGGCACAGGCGATCGTCTGGGCATGGTGGCGCCGACACGACGGGTCAGTATACTCGCTCCCGCAGACAGCACACATAGGAAACGCCGCCATGGAAGTGCGTTCCCGGTCGTAGGGAGTGGTGTTGATGATGCTGTACCGGGGGCCGCAGTTGACGCAGGATGTGGCCCAGTAACCCTCGTACCGCCCACCCGGTGTAAAGATATCGACGATACAGTCGTCACAGGTGGCGACGTCGGCCGGGATGAACCCTGAGAGGTTCCCGGAACCGCTCTCAAGGATAGTAAACGTATCGGGTGCGCCGCCGCGCAGGTTCCGGACATCTACGGAATCTATATGAGATAACGGCGTTCCCCGGGAAACGGCCGCCAGGAACTCTTCAAAGCGTTCTCCGAAGGCATGGATCTCCACCTCGCTCCCGAGATTCTTGACGGTCCCGGTGATTCCGAATTTCTGGGCCTTAGCGTAGACAAAGGGACGAAACCCGACCCCCTGAACGATGCCCCGGATGATGATGGTGCCACGTGTACGCATCGAAAAATCAGCAAAAATTTATGGAGTTATACAACGATATAATAATAGGGTATCGCATTGACGGGACATATTAAAATTCTTAACGATCCGGTTGAACTGGTTCCTCTTCTTATAACGTTCAATAATGCTGATTATAAAAAGATCTATGAACTCTTAAACAAGACCTGGTTGACCGAGGAGGAACTGAGGGCACACGCCGAGACTTCGACAGTGATCGAGTGCCTCTCTATCCTCAAGAAGGGAAACCTGATCGAAGAACAGTGGCGGATGCCGAAACCCGGAGAGAAGCCAACAAAGGAATACCGGGCGACATACAGCAAGTTCAGGGCCAGCTTTCAGTGTTCCATGGGGGACATCGGGGATCTGTTGCATATCGCCGTCTCAAACGACGCCGGCCTCCGTTCAATCGTGGACTCGGTCGAACAGGAGATTGTGGCCGGGACCACCTCGATCGGTGATATATCCAGAAAATACGGGGTCAGTTCGACCTTCATCAAGGGGCTGGCGAAAAGGATCCCCGGTCTCGACGTGAAAGGGCAGGGAATGGTGTTGCTTGACCGAATACGCTGAAGATCCCCTTTACGTCATCCTGCGCAGCAAACGGGAGGCCACACGGTTCCAGATCCTGGTGGAGATCGCCGAGCATCAGCCGTCCATCCGCCAGCAGGAGATCGCCGTGAAACTCGGCGTGACACCCCAGGCGGTCTCCGAGTACATCAGAGAGATGGTAGATGATGGACTGGTCACCGCTCACGGCCGGGGCCGCTACGAGGTGACAAAGAGCGGGATCGAGTGGGTCCTGCGGCACGCCGAGGCACTCGAGTCCTACGCCCGCCACGTTAACCGGGACATCATACAGCAGGTGGCGGTCTGGACGGCCATTGCCCGGGACGGGGTCCAGAAGGGGGATACGGTCGGTGTCTTCATGCAGGACGGGTGGCTCTATGCGACGAAGCAAGAGCAGAGCGCCACAGGCCGGGCGACCATGGACGCAGAGCCCGGGGAAGATCTCGGTGTCGCCCACTTAAACGGCATCATCGAGCATGAGGAGGGACTCATCCATGTCTGCAAGGTGCCGCGGGTGGAGCGGGGCGGGTCGCGGCAGGTCCGCCCAGATCTCCTCCGGGCTGCTATCCGGGACGCAGAGATGGTGGCCGCCGTCGGTCTCGAGTCCTACGTAGCTCTCAGGAAGGCGGATATCGAGCCGGATATGTTCTTCGGATCCCGGGAGGGAGTCATCGAGGCGGCGTTCCACGGCCGGGAGTGCGCCATACTTATCGTCGATGAGGAGTTTACCGACTTCCTCAAACGGCTGGAGACGGTGGGGCTCACCTACACGATCCACGACCTGATCGCATCATGATGGTTATTGTCCAGCCCCAGAAAGGCACATATAAACTGCTGTTTGTTGAAGGCGGCCGCGTCGAGGGTTCCGGGTTTGTCGACCTGACCGCGACGCCGAAGGGCCAGCGGCCCAAGAACTTCAAGATGCGCAGGCGTGGCAAACAACTCAAGCCCACCCCGACCCGGGACCTGATCACACTGCTGCGCCGGTCTTCGGTGCACCTTGCAGCGAAAAGCCCGGAGTTTGAGTCGTTCCTTGCCGACCTCCAGATCTCGTCATCGAGGATCGACATCTGCCGGTTCTGCCAGATCGAGGACCGGTTCGTTCCCGTCGATAAGGCAACCGGCGTCCGGTACGGCGGGGAGTGGATCTGTATGGAGTGCGCAAAGCGCGAGATGCGCCGGGAACTCGGCTACATGGGCAGGTTCGGCGGCTCAGTGCTTGTCCATCTCGAGAAACTCCTCATCCAGGTCCGGGACCTCGACCGGGTTCTGGCGTCGGTGGGGCCTGACCATCCCGACCGGTCGCGGACCCTCTTTGACCGGCTCGAGGCGCACGAGGTCCAGAAGACCGCCCATATCACCGACCTCCCGCTGCCTCCTGCGTTTGCGAAGGCCGCCGGGGTCGAATACCTGATGCCCGTCCAGCAGCTCGCCGTCCAGGACGGGCTCCTCGAAGGGCAGCACCTCCTCGTCGTCTCCGCCACAGCGAGCGGCAAGACCTTCATCGGGGAGATGGCCGGTATGAAGAACTTCCTCGAAGGGCGGGGGAGGATGCTCTTCCTGGTCCCGCTGGTTGCGCTCGCGAACCAGAAATACCAGCGGTTCCGCGACCGCTACGGCCACCTGGTGAGGGTCACCCTGCAGGTCGGGGTGAGCCGCCTCAACCTCCCCGAGACCCGCCCGGCAGGGGACCGGGACGTTAGCGCACCCCTCGTGGTGGGGACCTACGAGGGGATCGATCACGCTCTCCGGACCGGGAGGTCCTTGAAGGATATCGGTACCGTCGTCATCGACGAGGTCCAGATGCTCGAAGACCCTGAGCGGGGTCACCGCCTCGACGGACTGATCGCCCGGCTCAAACACGTCGCTCCCGAGGCCCAGTTCATCTACCTCTCGGCCACGATCGGGGTCCCGGGACTGCTTGCGGAGAAACTTCGGGCGAACCTGGTCCGCTACGCGGATCGGCCGGTCGCCCTGGAGCGGCACCTTCTCTTTGTGGAGCGGTCGAAGAAGATCGGGTTCATCAAGCAGATGGTCGCCGAGGAGTACAAGGTGCGATCGTCCAAGGGGTACCGGGGGCAGACGATCGTCTTCACCAACTCCCGGGCCCGCTGCCACGTCATCGCCGACGCTCTCGGCAAGAACGCCGCTCCCTACCATGCGGGGCTGTCCGCCCAGGAACGCCGGGACGTGGAGCGCCGGTTTGCGAGCGGGGATGTCGCCGCTGTCGTGACCACGGCGGCGCTTGCCGCCGGCGTCGATTTCCCGGCGTCGCAGGTGATATTCGACGCTCTTGCTATGGGCATCAAGTGGCTCACCGTCCAGGAGTTCCACCAGATGATGGGGCGGGCGGGCCGGCCCGACTTCCACGACCTCGGCCGGGTGGTCATCATGGCGGAGCCCGGCGGGTCGTACTCCCGGACGTCCGGGAAGACCGAGGAGGAGGTCGCCATCGGCCTCCTGCGGGGCGAGATGGAAGAGGTTGCTCCCGAGTACGACATGGAGCAGAGCTCGGAGGAGTTCGTGGCGAACGCTGTGGTCTGTGGCGGCGACGAGCAGCAGGTCATCCGGATGACCCGCTCAATGGTCGGGACGCTGGAGCCGGCCCTCCCCACCCTCCTCGATTACGGGCTGGTCCGACGGCGGGCGGGGCGTATCGAACTCACCGATATGGCCCGGGTGATGGCCGAGCACTTCATCGGCGCCGAGCGCCTGATCGAGATCAAGGATCTGGTCCGGCAGATGGACGATGCAGCCGAGGTCGTCGCGGAGCTCGAGTGCGCCGAGGAAAAGACACCGTAGGGGCACCTGGTCCTTTTTTGAACCCCTGGAGCCATCTCGAGCCCCGCCATATTGTCTGTCGCCGATACTGCTCCAGAGCATCTGAACGGCTGCCGGCTGCATCTCTCCGGGAGAGCCGTGAGAAGAAGGTGGTCTATCCGGGCCCCGGAGCCTCACCGTCGGCGCCTTCACGAGCGCTCCTCCGCATCATCACGGCGAAGATCCCGGTCCCGAGGAGGCTTATTGCCCCACCAATGTAGAAGACGGCCTCGACGCCGATGAGGTCCATGAACGCACCCCCCATCAGCGGTGCGATGATCATACCGACGCCAAAGACCGTGTTGTAGGCACCCATCGAGGTCCCCATCCCGATGGTCCGGCCCACATCGACCGTCAGGGCCATGATGGACGGCTGCTGGATGGCGCCCCCGACGCCTATGATGGAGGTGATAACGAGCAGGGGCCAGAACGACCGGGAGAAGGGAATCGCTGCGAGCGCTATCGCTGCTATGGCCGATCCGATGATGATCAGGGCGACCTTGTTCCCGGTGTCGGTGAGCCTCCCTATTGGCACCTGGAGGAGCGCCATCAGGAAAGTGTTGACGGAGAGGACGATGCCCACCTCGGAAGGGCTTAAAGCGATCAGGGGAGCAAAGACCGGGATGAAGACCATTATGCCCCCGCGGCCGAGGGCGCTGATGAAGCTGAAGACCATGACTCCTCGCATGACTGGCAGCGTGAGGATCGCACGCATCGGGGCGTGCGGGGTCTCCGGGATTGTCAAAGAACCCGGCTTTGCTTCCGGGAGGGATATGGCGACGAGGAGTGTGGCGAACGCCGAGAGGCCGGCCATGACATAGAAGACCGACGGCATCCCGAGCGTGTCGTTCAGAAATCCCCCGAGGAGCGGCCCCACTCCCATGCCGAGGAACATCGATATCGAGAAGTTTCCCATCTGGCTCCCTTCCTTCCCCTTCTCTGAGAGGTCCGCGATATAGGCCATGGCTATCGGGACGACCATGGCCGACGCCAGCCCGTGGATGAGGCGGACGACCGTGAGCGAGTAGACGCTGCCGGCGATGAGGTAGGCGAGCGACGTGACCGCGTAGACGAACATCCCGATGAGGATGATCCACTTCCTCCCCTGCCGGTCCGATATCCGGCCGATGATGGGCATGAAGACTGACC
>JALNXI010000047.1 GCA_023230425.1 Methanoculleus sp.
CTCCCGTATCGTGTCAAGCAGCGCAGGGTCATTGAGGATCCGGTAAGGATAGTATGCCGGCATCTTCGTCCCGATCCGTATGATCCGGACATGCTCAATCTCCCGGAGCCGGGCGAGAATGTCACGTAGCCGGCCGGTATCGAGGACCAGAGGGTCGCCCCCCGTAAGGAGGACGTTCGTGATCTCCGGGTGATCCCGGATATAGGCAAGCCCCCCGGAGAGTTCCTTATTCACCTCGCGTGCATCCTCGATGAAGAGGCGCTTGCGGAAACAGTAGCGGCAGAGACCGCCACAGAGGTCGCTCACCAGCAGGAGGGCCGTCTCCCGGTATTTGTGCTGCAGCCCCGGCGCCCGGGTGTACAGGTGCTCCGACGACGGGTCCAGACGTCCCCAGGGTTCAAGTTCCTCGAGGGTCGGTATGATCAGCCGCCGGATGGGATCCTTTGTATCCTCCCAGTCGATCAGCGAGAGGTAGTAGTCATTCGAGCGGAACGCAAAAAGATCCATTACCGGCGCGAGGCGAGCACGCTCCTGTGCACTGATGCCGGCGACCTTATCCAGTGATACGATATATGTCGGGTCCATAATCTTCTCTCACATCGACACCCTCCGCTAGCGAGACAGCCAGCAGCAATCGGGGATAAACCACATGAGAGCGGAGACCACGAATGGCGATCCAATTACGCAAAGGGTTCATGAGAGTCTCATGCTCTCATGCAGGAAACCATCGCCCGGGATAGCTCAAGGGTGCCGAATTATACCAGATATCAGAAAAAGGGTGCCTGGAATATTTAACTGTTTGGGAAAGCCTGCAAAAAATGCGGAAAACCGCCCATTCACGCAAACGACGCTGAAACTGCGGATTAATTCTTTTTCCGGGCCATGGAGAGGATATCCACCACGTATTTCCCCTCCTTCTCCAGCCCGACGACGACCTCATCCGTATTGGCCAGTTTCTCGATATTCAGTTCGTACGACCCGGGACCGAGGATACGGATACTCTCAATCCGCTCAAAGACCTCGATCTCCGCTCTTCGCCGATCCGGCCGGACCTCAAGCACGTCCTCGCCCGTATCCCGGGCAATCTCATCGATGGTCTTCTCCTTCAGCACGTCGTCGTGCCGTTCGGCCTCACGGATGTAGAGAAACTTCTTGCCGCTGCAGCTCGGGCACCCTTTCAGTATCTTCGTCGAACCGTCCTCGAACTCCCTGCCACATTGCGTACACTTGTGAGGCATCTCTCCGTCACCCCGTTCACCGTGAGGAGGAGACCCATGCACTGATGAGATCCTTCTCCTTCTTGAGCGTCTTGAGCTGGTTTGCGGGCCCGATCACAGTCAGCCGGGTCTCGGTGCGTTTCCCCCCAAGAAGTCTCCCGAGAAAACCGCCCGGGGCATCTCTGACAGGATAGGTCTCCATCTCGATCCCCGAGAACCCGTCCGGCGCGATCTCCCGCATCGTGATCTCGATGAGCTTGCTCTGCTCATCCGGCGCGAGACCCTTCTCCAGGACAACGATGTTCCCTTCCATGACATCGTCAAGGATCAGGCGAATCTTCTCCATTGCTGTGAGCCGATCAAGGCGCTCCGCCGATATAAGGTCTATCTGTACACCCTGTATCATCTCCATCACCCAAAATATGACGTCATCTTCTCATACAACTCATCCACATTGTTCCCTTCAAGACCCGATATAGAGATCACCGGGTGCTGGGGAAACACGCTCTTTATCCGCGCGGCAGAAGCGTCAGGAAGATCGTTCTTGTTCGCGACGATCAGGACCGGGAGTTTCCGGCTCTCGATGATCCCGACAAGCATGATATTCACCTGCTGGAGCGGGTCCTGCGTGGCATCAAGCATATAGATGACGCCGTCGATATCCTCACGGAGCCAGTGCATCGCCTCAGCCACGCCCTCGGTCGCCTCCCGCGCCCGCTTGATGGCTTCCTCCTTCTCGATACCATACTCGACGAACTCGTTGTAGTCGATCTTGGTCGTCACGCCCGGTGTATCAACGATATCGATGGTGATCGAGTGGCCGTTGTGGCCCGTGATGGTGATATCCTCCTTGCGCCGCACGCGGCGGGTCTCGTGAGGAACCTCGCTGACCGGACCGACCGCATCTCCTATCCAATCCCGCACAATCCTGTTCGCAAGCGTTGTCTTACCTGCATTGGGAGGCCCGTAAATCCCTATGCGACAGGTCCGCTTCTTAAAGAACGCCTTCAAGAACCGTGATATCTTCTGTTTCGTACGAACTAAGAACGTCATTTGGCACCCTTCGATAGGCCGATTCGCCTATACTTAAGTGAGCTATGGCACCCATGAATAAATATAATTATATGTTCCGTCCGGCGCGTACCCCCTGATTTGGAGACAATCTCCAATCCCGAAGCGTGAGAATTCTTTTATACTGCCGAGACCTAGATACACTTGCACCTGGAGAATCGGCCCTTGTAGCGACCGGATTAGGAGAATCCCATGATGAATAATAGCGACACCATTCACTTTGAGACACGCGTACCAATCAGGGAGGTCATGCAGAGCCATCCAACGACCATCGATGTAGAGGAGACCGTCGCCCGGGCAGCGCAGGCAATGTGCCGCGATGAGGTCGGCAGTTGTATCGTCCTGCAGAACAACCTGCCCATCGGGATCGTCACGGAGGAGGATATAAACTGCAAAGTCGTAGCAAAAGACTTAAAACCGGGCAGCGTCCAGGTCAGCGGGATCATGAGCACCCCGCTGATCACGATCGGTGCCGAGAAAATGGTCGGGGATGCCGCGGCAATGATGGTGAAGAACCGCGTCCGCAGGCTTCCTGTCGTTGAGAGCCAGATGGTCATCGGGATCGTGACGGTCAGGGATATCCTCACCGTCGCGACCGAAGTGAACGAACTGCTGGCAGACCTCATCGAGATTAACCGTGAGGAAGAGTATGCCATGGGGGTCTGCGACCGGTGCGGGAACATGGCCGATGAACTCGCGCGAGTCGACAACCTTATGCTCTGCCCCACCTGTCGGGAGGAGGAGCAGTTGCTATGAAAGTGGCCTCAAACCTGATGGTGGAGATTCCCACCCTGCACTACGACGAGCACGTCACGAAAGCGCGGAGCGTCCTCCGGGACGATGTCTTTCGTGAACTCTACGTCGTGGGCGAAAAAAATCGTCTGATGGGCTATCTCGACATATCCGACGTCCTGCGGGTGATGGACACCAAGTCAAACGTCACCATCAAAGGTTTTGTCAGGGAGGCCGCCCGGGTCGCCCCGGATACGCCCCTTGCAGATGTCGGCCTCGCCATCCTGAACGCCCGTACAAACAGCGCAGGGGTCGTCGACGAAGACGGTGTGCTTCAGGGAGGAGTTCTCTTCTCCGAACTCTTTCCCGTCCTGGTCTCCCGGCACGACATCCGGGGCAGTGTCAGGGATGCCATGTCACGGGAGCCCGTCACCTGCGCACCGGAGGACTCCATACTCCGTATCTATAGCCTGATCGTCTCCAGTGGATTCATAGCATTCCCGGTGGTGCAGAAGAAAGAGATCATCGGCATCATATCCCGCCGGGACCTCCTGCGTGCCGGGAATATTCGCATATCGGTGAAGAATCAGGCCGATACCACCGTGGACCGGGTGATGACGACACCCGTCATCACGGTGACGCCCGACGACACGATAGCGACGGCGAGCCGGCTGATGGTCGACCATGATATCAGCATCCTCCCGGTCGTCGATGAAAAGAAGAGGCTCGTCGGTGTTATCGACCGTCATGACGTCCTGAGCAGTCTCGCCCGTTGAGGGCGTCTCCGGACACAATAATTTCCAAAGGAGTGATACCGTGCAACCGAACTCGAATAACTCAGAGAAGAAACCGGCTGACAGGCTCCTGAAGATGCCGGGCAAACGCGACCGTGGGCCTATCGACTTCGAGACGAGGATCTCCGGCTACGAAGGCGAGATTATGGCGATCGCCACGAGAAACGTTGTTGCGGCACAGAGGACCACCACGATCATCCAGGCAGTCGAGATCATGACCCGGGAAGGGTTCCGCAGGCTGCCGGTCGTCGATGCGGGGACGCGCCGTCTCCGGGGGATCGTGACCGTCAGCGATATCATCGACTTCATGGGCGGCGGCGACAAGTTCAACCTGGTGCAGGTGAAGCACAGGGGAAACTTCCTCGCCGCTATCAACGAGAATCTCCGCGAGATCATGACCCCGCAGATGGTCACCATGCCTGTTGCCGGGAGCATCGCGGATGCAGTCGATATCATCATCAACAAAAACATCGGCGGGATTCCCATCACCGGCGCTGAAGGAGACCTGAAGGGTATCGTGACCGAGCGTGACGTGATGAAGGTGCTCACCACCGAGAACTCCGGCCGCAAGGTGGAGGATATCATGAAATCTTCGGTACGCGTCACCAGCCCCGACACCCCTATCGGCAAGGTCTGCGAAGAGATGGTGAAGTGCAGGTTCCGGCGACTACCGGTCGTTGTAGACGACGTTCTCTGCGGCATCGTGACCGCCACCGACATCATGAGTTACCTCGGGAAGGGCAAGGCCTTCGAGCAGTTGACGACCGGAGATTCCGCCGAAGTGATGGGGGCGCCGGTACGGTCTCTCCTCTCCGGGGAACTCTACACCACCACGCCGGATCGGAATATCCACGAGATTGTCGTCGAGATGCTCCGGAGGCGTATCGGGGCGCTCCCCGTTTTAGAGGATTCGCGCCTCGTCGGACTCGTGACGGAATACGACCTTGTGAAGGCATTTGCAGAGGGGTGAAGAGAGAATGCGTGCCATTGATGTGATGTCCTCTCCGGTGTACGTCGTTGCACCGACCGATAACGTAGCCTATGCGCGAAACCTTATGCTCAAGCACCGGGTGTCAAGACTCCTCGTCATGGAAGGAGATGAACTCCGGGGCATCCTGACCAAGAAGGATATCGCCTACCGTCTCAGGCAGACGGAACCGATGTGGCGGCGGCGCCCGATCGACCGGATCCCGGTCAGTATCCTGATGGCACAGAACCCGATTGCCATACCGCAGGAGACCAGCATTCGTGATATTGCAGCGACGATGCTTGATCGCGACATATCAGGACTGCCCGTCGTCAACAACGGCAAGGTGGTCGGTATCGTCACCAAACTGGATGTTATGCGTTCAGCCCATGTACGCGGGCTCTCTGCCCGGGTCGACGAGATCATGGAGGATGCGGTCACGGTCAACCGGTACCACTCGCTGGACCATGTTATAAACACGATTAAAGGGAAAAACGATAAACTTATCGTCGTTAATGACAATGGAAGCCTTGCAGGCATCATTACGGAGAGTAACCTCGCATTCTATGAGTATCTGGACGAGCGGATGAACCTGCCCAGGAGAGACATCACACATCTCCGGAAAGAAGAGCCGGCAGGACAGAAACGCTTCAGATACGTCGTCGAGGTATCGGCAGTTGCAGAGGACATCATGAGCCGTCCGGTCATCACCGTCCCCCCTGATCTCTCTCTCCAGGATGCCGTCGGGCTGATGCTCGAAAACCAGATCAACAGCCTTGTGGTCATGGACGACAGCGATATCCGGGGCGTGCTCAAGAGAGATGATATCATCAAGGAAGTGGCAAAATGAGCGACACATTTCAGATACTCGTCAAAGACGTGATGGCAAAACCGATCACCATCGCAAAGTCCGCCTTTGTCAGCGAAGCGCTCGATAAGATGCTCGGTGAGGGTGTCGATCCGCTTATCGTGACCAACAACGGCACGGTCATCGGCACGACGTCACGGGCGGCAATCGCCGAGACACTCGGGAGCAGGAAGACTCAGGCGCTGAAAGCCACATCCATCCACGTCGCGAACACGGTCGAGGAGAACTTCACCTCCGCATACCCGGACCAGAGCATCGACGTCCTGGTGCCGCTGCTCCAGCACTACAAGTTGGTCGTGGTGCTCGATGGCGAGCACCGCCTCATCGGACAGGTGACGGCAGGCGACCTCCTGAAGGTTCTCCGCCCGGATGGCGGCCTCCTGGACGTCATGGAACAGGTATACTCCATCCAGGTCGAGGAGCGGACAGTCCACCTCCGCCGGAGGATGCTCGACGGCAAGATCAACCGGTTCATCGTCGAGGAGGGCGATGATGTCGTCGGCATCGTCACGGAGACCGACGTCGCAAAGGCGCTCCACGCGTTCAAGGATATCGTAGAAGGAACCCGCCAGGAGTACCGGATCAGAAACCTCCTCGTGCGGGACATCATGAGCGCGCCCCTGATATCGGTGAATGCGGATACGGACGTCTCGGATGTCATCGACCTGATGCTCAAGAAGAACATCAGCTCCGTCCCGGTCACAGAGAACGGTAAGATCGCGGGCGTCGTTACCAGAAACTCGCTTGTTCAGGCCCTGTGAGAGGACTGGAGACCACCTCTTTTTCGGGAGGCCCCGCTCTGTAGCATCCCATCCATCCTTCCTTCAGGCTCTTCGCGGCAACGCGTGAGGTTTCAGGTGGGAGGGAATGGTACGGCCTTGTGCGGAAGGGAACTGCACCGCGCATCCACCGAACGCCGCGTCCTTCGCGGCAACACGTGGATCGCATCACCGTCCCCACATCAGGACGCCTCGCATGCGACCGGCGTTCCGTCGTATCATCATAGATGGTACGATGCACTAATGAGGGTACAGTAAAAGTACTAACCATAGACCACATGATCATCCTCCACAGTTTCTGGACAGACGGGCCTGCGGGAGCGTTTCACATCTGGGGAGAGAACCCCGCCCTGCCCCAGAAAGCGCCGGCACGGCGGGGTAGGAAGCCAAAGAAACCGTCAGCCCTCCCGCACCCGTTTGCGGCTGGCCATGCCGCGCTCACCGCGGCGCTCGGGGGGTCCGGTGAACCCGGGACGGCCACCATCCTGCTCCCGGCAGCCGGATCAGACCCCCTCCCTTCACCCGAGTGCGAACCAGAATCTGTCATGCCTGAACGGGCGGACTGCTCTCCCTACCTGGTCCCCACCATCAGCCTGCCCATACCGGTCGCCCATCTCGTAGAACTCCCTGCAGGAACCCGATACGGTGCCACGCACCGGTTCTGGGCGGAGGCAGCACGGTTTGCCCTGGGACTCGTGGTACGGCAGTCATTTGTGCCGGGTACCCGCGGCTGGGAGGCCCTGGTCCGGGGAGAAGACCGCGACCACGTAGCCCGGCTCGCCGGAGCGCTCCCGCCGGCCTGCCTCTTCTGGGCTGCCGGAGTGGAGGGGGCCCTGCCGGACCCCGAATCCCTGGTGATGTCGTTCCTCAACCACACGGTCCATGCGATCGTCACCGGCGCCCTCAGGGACCAGTCGCTCCTGCAGAAGCCACGGGGCCGGCCGAGAAAGACCGTTCCGCCCAACGAACAATGGGTGGAGATCCTCTCAGGCCGCCGGGATGAACTCGCCGGCGACGCGGCCGGGATCGCCCGGTTTTCCAGGGAACTCGAGGACTGGCTCTCGCCGAAGATCGATCACGGCCCTCTCCGTGCCTGCTTCCGCCTTGAAGAACCGGAAGGGGAGAGCGAGCGGTGGCGCCTCTCGTTCCACCTCCAGGCCACCGACGACCCCGCGATTGTCATACCGGCCGCTGATGTCTGGAATAGGCGCGGAGAGGCATGCACGCATCTTGCGCAACGGTTTGAAGACCCACAGGACCGGCTCCTCATCGATCTCGCCCGCGCCTCCCGCCTCTACCCCACGCTCCGATCAAGCCTCACATCCCGGCGCCCGGCGGGGGTGCACCTCGATACCAGTGAAGCCTACGCATTTCTCAGCGAATGGGCCTCACTTCTCATCGGGAACGGCTTTGGCGTCATACTCCCCGCGTGGTGGAAGGCTACCACCTCCCGGCCTGCCCTTCACCTCAGCGTGAAGCCTGCACGGGAGGGTGGAGGACTCGGTCTTGATACCCTCGTCTCGTACGACTGGAAGGTCGCCCTTGGAGACCGGGTGCTCTCACCTGAAGAGTTCGAAGAACTCGCGAACCTGAAGGTTCCCCTGGTGCGGATGCACGGGCAGTGGCGAACGATCGAGAGGGGCGATATCGAAAAGGCGCTCGACGCCTTCAGGAAGAAGTACGCTGCAGGCACCATGACGACCGGCGAACTCCTCAGGGTCATCGCGGGGGCAGACGCAGACAGCCCGGCCGTGAGCGGGATTGTGGCAGACGGATGGATCCGGGAGTTCCTTGACCGGCTGGCAGAAGGGGAGACGATCGAGCCCGTCCGGCAGCCTGCAGCGTTCTGCGGCACCCTCAGGCCCTACCAGCAGCGCGGGCTCTCGTGGCTCTCGTTTCTTGCACGCAACGGGTGCGGCGCCTGCCTCGCAGATGATATGGGGCTTGGAAAGACCATTCAGGTGATCGCCTACCTCCTCGCCGAAGAGGAGCGGGAATGCACGGCAGCGCCGGCGCTCCTTCTCTGCCCCACATCGATCGTCGGGAACTGGCGGCGCGAGTTCGCCCGCTTCGCACCGGGTCTTACGGTCACCGTCCACCACGGCAGCAACCGTGCCTGCGGGGACGCATTTGCCGCACAGGCCGCCGCATCCAACGTCACCATCACCACCTACCAGGTGGCGGTACGCGACAGAGAACTCCTAAAATCCGTTGACTGGAACTCTATCATCCTTGACGAAGCCCAGAACATAAAGAACCCCTCCACAAAACAGGCGCAGGCAGTCCGGGCGCTCCGGGCGCCGCGTCGGATCGCGCTGACCGGCACGCCGGTGGAGAACCGCTTAACCGAACTCTGGTCGATCATGGAGTTCCTCAACCCCGGCTACCTCGGCTCATTTGAATCGTTCCAGTCCGGGTTTGCCGTGCCGATCGAACGCTACCGCGACCCTGCAGCGACCGATCGCCTCAGGGAGTTGATCAGGCCGTTCGTGCTCCGCCGCATGAAGACCGACCGCTCGATCATCAGCGACCTGCCGGAGAAGATGGAGATGAAGGTCTACTGCAGCCTCACGGCAGAGCAGGCGACGCTCTACGAGGCGGTCGTGCAGGAGATGCTCGAGCGCGCTGAAACTGCAGAGGGGATCCAGCGCAGAGGAATTGTTCTCGGAGGGCTCACCCGCCTGAAACAGATCTGCGACCACCCGGCGCTCTTCCTGCACGATAAAACCACCTTTGGCGGGAGATCCGGGAAGATCGAGCGTCTCGAGGAGATGCTCGAGGAAGTCCTGGAAGCGGGCGAACGTGCGCTCATCTTCACGCAGTTTGCGGAGTTTGGAACGCTCCTTGAAGGCTACCTCCGCGAGCGGTTCGGCACTGCCGTCCTCTACCTGCACGGCCGGACACCCCGGGCGAAACGCGACACGATGGTGCAGCGGTTCCAGGAACCGGGAGGACCGTCCCTCTTCCTCCTCTCTCTGAAGGCCGGGGGCACAGGGCTGAACCTGACAGCAGCCAACCACGTCTTCCACCTGGATCGGTGGTGGAATCCGGCTGTCGAGAACCAGGCGACCGATCGGGCCTTCAGGATCGGGCAGACCCGCGACGTCCAGGTGCGCCTCATGATCGCCTCGGGAACGCTTGAAGAACAGATAGACATGTTGATCGAAGAGAAGACGGTACTTGCCGACCGGGTCATCGGGAAAGGAGAGGACTGGATCGGGTCGCTCTCCACCGACCAGCTCCGCGACCTGCTGACTCTGCGCCGGGACGCGGTGGAGGGCTGAAGAATGGGCCCATGGTATTACTCCCCGTTTCCCCCGTCCGTTCCGCGGCCGGTGAAGGGCGGCCTCAAGACACGGAGTAAGCGGGGAGCGATCGGCGAGCAGTGGTGGTCGCAACGATTCATCCAGGTGCTCGAAGAGATGGGAAACGCTTCACGGCTGCAGCGCGGGAAACGGTATGCGAGGAAGGGGCAGGTGATCGGTATAGAGATCAGGGGAGGGGAGGTGCAGGCAGAGGTGCAGGGATCCGCCGCGAGACCCTACCGTGTCACCATCCGCCTCAGCCCCCTCAGCGACGCCGGGTGGGAGAGGGTGTTTGACCTGATGGCTGCGCAGGCGATCTATGCGGCACAGCTCCTGGCAGGCGTTGTGCCGCACGAGATCGAGAAGGTCTTCGAAGAGGCAGGAGCATCTCTCTTTCCGGCATCTGATGCGGATATCCGGACAGAATGCACCTGCCCTGACTGGGAGAACCCCTGTAAACACATCGCAGCGGTCTATTACCTCCTCGCAGAGCGGTTTGACGAAGACCCCTTCCTCATCTTCACCCTCCGGGGGCGAAGCAGGGATAAGGTTACGGCAGCACTCAGGGAGCGGCGGACGGCAGATACAGAGGATACGGCGGACCGGGTTCCCCCCTCCGCCGATCACTTCTGGCAGGGCGATGATACGCTTGCCGGGTTTGGTATCAATATCACCGGGGACGTCTCGAACGAAGGAGCGGTTCTGAAGATGCTCGGCGATTCCCCGCTCTCGATCCGGGGAGGGAACCTCTCCGCGATCCTTGCACCGGCCTACCCGGCGGCGCAGGAATATGCACGGAGAATCGCCGGCATCCCCGATCGGCCGGAACCCGGAGAAGATCCGGCAGCCTGATTCATAGCCCTGCAGGGAGGTTATCACCCCCCTCCATACGGCGCGAACCTCTCATTCGATTGCGATATGATGAAGTTCCAAAAGCTCCGCCCTCCGCCGGCACCAATCATTAATACTCCACAGCCAGAAACGGGTAACAGGATTTTCCATGAAACCAACGCAGCCAGTCAAACCGAATGCGGATGTAACGGCACTTCTTTTGTCCATGAGCAGGACCGGCTTCCAGGGAAGAAAACTCGGGGAGTCGCTCGGCGTCTGGACCAGGATGGTCGAAGATCCGGACTGCACGATATTCATGGGGCTGTCGGGGGCGATGATCCCGGGAGGTATGCAGAACATACTCATCGAACTCGTCAGGCACCGCTACATCGATGTCCTGGTCTCGACGGGTGCAAACATCTTCCATGACACCTGCGAGCACCTCGGTGTCCGGCACTACCTCGGCCACCACCACGCAGACGATGCGGCACTCTTCGAGAAGGGGATAGACCG
>JALNXI010000048.1 GCA_023230425.1 Methanoculleus sp.
TACCCCCCCATGATCTGGACGGTCAGGCGAAGCCTGGTTGATGCGGTCGCCGAAAGATGGCCGACGACCAGACAGATCGTCGTGGAGGTCGGATCGGCCGGTCACGAGGCGGTTATCCATGACCTCCTGGAGGAGGTCGGGATCTACCGGTCCGTTAGAGAAGAGATCTACACCACGTCCGGGAATCCTGTCTCAGCGAACAGTTCGCCCGACTTCGGTCGGGGACATCCCGGGGTGCTACCCTCTCTGAGATTGTGAACTACCCCCAGCTTGCGCAGGGGGCTTCCTGCTTCATCCCTCCCGCGCGTGCCGCCGCCGAGCCCCACAAAGGTAGAGCGAGGATCTCAAACAGAGATCCTTTTTGGCGAACGTGCTTGCGGGACCGGGGATGATGCCGGTTGGCGATGATTGAGGTCCCGGGACGTCCTGGTTCGGCCGGACGTTTTCACAGTGAACTGCCCCGCTCTCCTCACCCTTTGCAGGGTAAAGCCTGATGCTAACTCTTTCCCGACAATGTCTCCCGTCCCCCGGTTACCGGGGCATTCCGCCGCCTGGCATCGCGCCGCCGGCCTGGCCAGCGGGACCTGCACCTACCTGGCCTGCACCGGATGAGCCTGCATACGTTACGATGCTTGAAAGCGTAACCCCGGCAACCTGTGTGCCCGGAGTATAAGTTCCACCTGAGTAGAGGCCGTCGATGACCGTGCCGGTCGAACTGCCTCCAGAGTAGATAACGTAACCTGCACCGTTCCGGAGATCGGGCGAGGAGAAGACCACCGACTGATATGCCTTCGTCGGTGCGAACGTCAGGATCTCTTCGCCGTCTTCGGTCTCGATGTGAACGATGGTGCCCGCAGACTGTGCCGATGAGTACGTCGTCATCACCGAGTACTGGGTGGACGATGTGCCGGGAGCCTGTGCCATGCCGGAGCTGCCTGCTGCAGCCAGGTAACCCCCGGTGATCTTGAAGGCGCCGTCGTAATCCAGAGCCCCGTTCCCGTTGTTCGTCGGGCCGTTGACGAGCACGACACCCCCGGACATATCGATCGGACCGTTCACGTCGATGCCGTCACCGGCAGCATCGACCACGATATAGCCTCCGTTGATATGGAGGGCGTTGTTCCCGGAAGAAGCGAAGTTATTCTGTCCCGGCCGGCCGTTCATCGAGGAGCCGTCGTTGCCGCCGGCCACGTTGATACCGTCGTCGCTTGCGGTGACATGAATGGTTCCGTCGTTGACGGTGATGACTGCGCTCTCGATACCCTCATAGCACTTCGTGATGCGTATCTCTCCGCCGTTGATCGTCAGGGCGGCATCCGAGTGGACGCCGTCGTCTCCGGAGGCTATGGCGATGGTCCCCCCGTCGATCGTTATGCTGTCGTTCGTATGAATCGCATCGTCGGATGAATCGATGGTGACCGCACCGCCCGTAATCGTTATGGCAACCCCTGCCTTCAGCCCCCTGGCGCTGGCGGAAGTATCCCCGGCAACGACGGCGGCTCCCGGACCCCGGTTGCCCTGGACATTTCCGGTGCTGCTGCTGTTGACGCTGCCGCCGCCCGAGGATACCGTTATGTCGCCGCCGCTGATGGTGAGACTGGTCTCCGCCTGAATCCCGTCTGCTCCGGCAGTGATACCGATACTGCCGCCCTCGATGACGATATAACCCTTCTCTGCATCCTCATCGTTATTGGACTGGATCCCGTCGCCGCCTGCCGTTACCGTGATCGCTCCATCCCTGACGGCAACGGAGTCCCTGCCCCTGATACCGTCGTTGACGGCGGTTACGGTGATGCTGCCACCGGTGATCTTGAGGTCGTCTTTGCTCGTGATCCCGTCGTTGTAGTTTGCAGTGACCGTCAGCGAACCGCCGCCGTTGATCGTGAGGTCGTCCTTGCTGAAGATTGCTGCATTGGGCTCGTCCGACTCCGCGTCCTCGAAAGTATACGAACTCCCGTCCGTGACGGAGTTAGCGGTCCCGTCTGCGAGGGTGATCACGGCCTTTTCCGCACCGGCGATGTAGATGGGAGCGCTTGTGGAACAGGCGATATCCGCTCCGTCCAGAACGAGCCGAACCGTCTCCTCGTCCGCGGTATCGACTACGATCTGTCCGTCGTTCAAGGTGCCGCTTATCCGGTACGTGCCGGCGGACGTGATGGTTACGGTACGGCCGTCGACTGTCGCGCCGCTTCCGTCCAGGGCTATCGAATCGCCTTCCAGCGTAATCGAGACCGTGTCGGAGGTGTTCCAGCCGGAGTCCGTATCGTCTTCTTCGTATACAACGGAAACGACGCCGGCCGCGCCGGCTGCATCGGCTGAAGTTTCACTCCCTACGCAAGCGGCAGAGGCGACGAGAAGAACCAATGTCAATACTACCGCAATTATTCTTTTCATATCGTTTGAACCTCCCTCGTGGATCGGTTTACGGCCTCATTTTCGCAGGCGCTGTCCGGTGAAACTCTCATGATTTCCCGTTCCTGTTGTGTCCCGGTTTCTGTAGGTTGTCTTCTCATTCGGCACCTCTTCTCGAAGTGTTGCTGATCCGGAGGCCTCTGTTCGTCCGGTGCAGTGTTCCGTTCATACACGATCTACCGTCTTCCTTGATCGATCCGATCTGCTCTCCTCCAAAAAGACCCCGGAATCCGTTATATTAAGTTGCTAATGTTTGACATAATGTTATTATGTTTTTACATTATGAACCTACCGCTGCGCTGCACGCCCTGTATCGACAGGTGGACTGCCGGGAGATCGACGAGCTAAATGACAGGGTATGCCTCTGCAACATCTGTCCGGCAAGTCCGAGCAGTGTCCGTGCTGCCACCGTCAGTTCTGTACGCTACCCCGGATGTACCTAAGCGGTTGAAGGGAACGGCATCCCCGGTATCAAGAAAATCGTCGGGGACCATGAAGACCAGCCGCACGGTGTACGGCTTGAGGCGGCAACCTGCCGGGCCCACTACTCTACCTTCGACCGCTACGACTTTGTGGTTCTCGTAGACGTCCCCTCGAATGAGGCTCAGGTAAACTTCCTGAATGGAGGAGGGCTGATGTTTTGGGTGTATAAGGAGCCTCTATTGGGGAGGATTTGCAGGCGAGTTCCTCACTCTTCTCCCTGTGTAAAAACCCATTCTTCATCTCGAAAGAATCATACCGGCAAAAAGAGAAAGGGTTCATCCGGGAACCGAAGGGGGGTTGGATGCGTCCGTCCCGGTTATCTCGCTCAGGTAAACCCCTGCACCGAGCCACCATGCATCGTCGACCTTCTGGACGTAGCTCATCTTGGGCTCAAGGGTCATATCGTGGGACGGGTTTGGGTAGTGGTAGAAGATGAACCCACCGCCATGCTGTGCCAGGAGGATCTCGATCCGGGTGTAGTTGACCCCGAAGGGGTCCTGAAGCCCCGATAGATCGGTCCCGATCAGCCGGGGCTGGTGGGGGAGTGCCAGGGTGGTTCCGTTATAATCGAAGGCGTAGATGTAGAGACTGTCGCGGACGAAGGTGCCGTTTTGGTCGTTGAACTCCCGCAATGCCTCTTCCGTTCCCTTCGTATGGGCATACGTAATCGCCTCCCCGACAAGGGATTTGAGGTTCTCTCTCACCCGGGGATCTGCCCCTCCCGTCATGATCAGCGGATCCTCCTCCGGATCGTAGATGCCGGCCCCGATAAACCAGCCCTGGTCCACCATCATCACGTAGCTGAGTTTTTCTTTGACGGTGAAGTTATCCGCGGGGTCTTCATAGAGATACCGGATGAACCCCCCGCCGGACTGCGCGGTGGCGACCGCATCCTGGATGTATGCGGTGCCGTTCACGTCCGTGATGTTCCACCGGCTCTTCCCGAGAACCTCGGGCTGGAAGGGGAGCGCCAGGGTCGTTCCATTAGAATCATAGGCGAAGATATAGAGTTCATCCTCAACGAACCGGCCGGTCTGGTTATTGAATTCCGACAGAGCGGCTTCCTGCCCGTGGACGTGCGCATATTCGTACGCTATCTCGACGAACGCCACGAGTTCCTCCGGAGACGCGGGAGAACCGGCAACCGGCGCCGGGGTGGCGGTCGGCGTCGCCCCCGATTGGTTCTCCGGAAGAGTACTCTCGGTACCTGTACAGCCGGCACCAAGGACCGCTACCAGCACGAGTGCAACGATAACAAAGACTGCATACATTCTCATACATGGGAATCGCCGTGTTCATTGATAAGGAAATATGGTTTGAGACCGGCCCGGGGTCTCGTGCGCGAGCCGTTCAGCGCCATCCGATGCGACCCCGTTGATGAATGCAGGTCCACCCCTGCCTGTATCAGTGCGGGCGTCTTTCGCATCGATCGGGTGACCCGGCGCAGGCCGGTTAAGGTGGTGGTTCGCTCCGGTTATTCCAGACGTCCCTTCCCCTATCGGTAACGTCTTCCGGCAGGTCTACGAGTTCGGCGGGGTATGGAGCGAAGAACGATTGGTTCATCAGGTATGGCTCCTGGAACCGGATCACCCACGACCGGAGCAGGTCACGCGGTTCGCCCAGCGTGGCATGACCGTTTTTATAGCGGTCGATCAGCCTGATGCAATGCGCTCTCTCCTCATCTGAGATACGGTCGCTAAAGTATCCGAGGGCGTGCAGGAGAACGTTGACGTTGCTGGTATACCGGGGGGCTCGTCCGAGTGCCGCAGAGAGCATCCGGCGATACCGGAGGAAGAGTTCTCCCGGTTCAACTTCTGCCCGGTTTGCGACGAGCCGGCCCATCTCCCGTAGCATCTTCTGGCTCGAGGCGAGCAGAAGGAGCTTATTGTCAGCATGGAACTGCACGAGAGCCTCCCGATCCTGAGTTGCTGCGATGCCCCGGAACGCCGCCAGGGTAAAGACTCCAGAGAGGAAGTGGTCGCGGATCCGCGTATTGTTCAGGCGCAGCTCGTCTTCTACGGGGAGGTCCGGATACCGCTTCAGCACCTCACGGGCGAAAAACCCTGCGGACTTTGCTATCGCCGTTGATTTTTCCGTTGACGGATACACCCGGACGTTCCTGGTACCGGAGGTGGGGGAGCCGCCTTTGAGGATAAAACCGTCGATTGGGGGCAGGGAATCGAGGAACCGTGCTGCGAAGGCGGACATCTCCTCCGTAACATCCCGCCCGGTAGCCGGTTGCATGAGGTGATCGGCACCGTCTTTCCGCACGATCCTGACGGTTGCCCGGGGAATTCCCAATCCGATCTCGACCTCCGGACAGACCGGAATGCAGTCGGCATAGTTCCTCAAGCGTGCTACCGTGGGGGAAGGTATCTTCGAGCCGTCGTAGCGGCATGGGTCAAACTCAATGCAGCGGCTGACGACGAGGCGGGGGTGCGGGTATTCCCGGGTCATGGGCATCACGATACGGCGGGATGCATATGAATACTTGGATCTCGAGGAGGTGTGCTGGATTGAAGGCCGATGCACCACCTTCATCGCCCCGCGGCGCGACTCTTCTCTCATGAAACCGGTGGTCATCAGGCGCGAGGAGGCGGCTAGTCTTGAGAAGCACGGTATCCGGATGCGGGTCTATGCGGGAGAGGGCGCCCCGGCCGGGGTCGTCTACTAGGAGACAGCATCTATTTCCGGGGGCGTCTTCGGCAGGTGCTCGTCACCGTCCCCCCGTGGGAGGAGTCCGGCGAGCGGCATATCCGGGATGTTGCGGTGTGAGCACCCGGGCCGGCTCCTCACTGCACCCGCGGAACCCTTATCCGCCGCTACAAAGAGATCCGATCATGAAGGTGCTTGGCATCAGCGGAAGCCCGAGGGCGAGGGGGAATACCGCCCGCCTCCTCGCGGAGGTTCTCCGCGGGGTCTCCGACGCAGGTGGCGAGGTGAGCGTCGTCAGCCTTTCTGAGTACGTTATTGCAGGCTGCACTGGTTGCGAGCGGTGCAGGCGTGACCCGACCTGCACCCGCTTCAACGACGGCATGACCATGCTGTACCCCCGCATCGTGGAAGCGGATGCGCTCGTTCTCGGCTCGCCCGTCTACCACTACAACGTCACCAGCCAGACGAAGGCGTTCATCGATCGGCTCTACGCCTTTTACAACTTCACCGATGAGCGTCCCCGGGGCTACTCCAGCCGTCTTGCGGACCGGAAGCGCAAGGCCGTGGTCTTCGCGGTGGGCGAGCAGGCGGACCCCGCCGACCTCGGCGTTGCGCTGGAGGCGCTCTCCCTGCCGCTCCGACCGCTCGGCTACGAGGTGGTTGCCGAACTCTCCGTCCTCAACTGTTTCGAGCCGGGCATCGTCGGGAAGAGAGGGGAGGTACTCGAGCAGGCATACCGGTGCGGCCGGGAACTTGCGGCGGCGCTCTCCGGAGCCTGATACGGGGCTCCGGTCGTGGGTGGAGCGTTTCGTGGTGCATGCGTCTGCATCCCCCTCCGGATGAGAGATGCCTGACCGACAGGAAACGGGGGAAACTATTTACGGCGAAAGGGAGGGGGGCTCCCTCATCGCTCCTCGAATCACCGTTCCGGGGCGGTGCAGGTGGGGGATGCCGATGGAAAATACCACGACAACGCTGTCCCCGTGGACCTTCTTCCTGCTGGTCTTCCTTCTCTCCCTTCCCGTGTACGTGCTTGGCCTCGTGCCTCCGTTCAGTCTGCTGATGGTCTTCAACCCCTTCATCGCGGCCTCGATCCTCACCTGCCGAAAGACAGGATGGGACGGCGTGAGGCGCCTGTGGGGGAGGTCCTTTGATTACACACGGATCCGACAGAGGATCTGGTACATACCCCTCCTTCTCCTGATACCGGCCACGACAATCCTGCAATACGGATTGATGAGGCTGATGGGGGTCTCGATCCCCGGCCTGCAGTTTCCGCTCCTGATGATGCCCGTCTATTTCCTGGTCTTCTTTGTCCTTGCGATCGGCGAAGAGGTGGGCTGGTCGGGATACGCCCTCGATCCGCTGCAGGACCGGTGGGGGGCCCTGCCGGCGGGCATCATCCTGGGGACCGTCTGGGCCCTGTGGCATCTCGTGCCCTATGCCCTCGCAAACGCACCGCTATGGGTGGGGGGCCAATGCATTGCGACGGTGCTGATACGCATCCTTATGGTCTGGCTCTATAACAACACGGGGAGGAGCGTCTTTGGCATGATCCTCTTTCATGCCATGATCAACATGGGCTCGGTCCCCGACTACGGTTTCCTGTACGACCCGTTCCTGGTGAGTGTCATCCTGGCCGTCGCGGTTGCAGCCGTGGTATTCCTGTGGGGACCCGGGACCCTGGCCCGCTATCGATATGCCTGAGTGGTCTGCTGCCATGGTTGGTGGAATAACGTGGCACGGCCTGAAGAATGCGGATGGAGATGTGCCGTTCACTACTATGAGGGAAAGGCTGAAGGAGCGGTGCGAGAATTATTCCTGAAGGGGATCGCGTTGCTGCGGAACCTGCGGTGGCCCAAACCGTTGCTTAAAAAGAAAAGGGAATCTCTGTCAACTCTTTTTCAGCGAATCGATCGCGATGCTGACGGGCTCTCTCCCGTCTGCGTAGATGAGTTCCATCTCATCGGAAGCGATCAGGGAGCCGGAAGAATACCCTCCCTCGTTCTCGATGATGGTAATTGCTTTGCCGTCACGGCCGATCACTCCGGCAAAGGGCGTGACCCCCCAGACCAGGGATCCGGTTTGATTCGTGAAAGAGACCTCTCCCGAGAAGACCCGGTCTTGCTGTTCGATGACCGCGAGGGTCATGGTGTAGCCGGAGTAGTCGTTGAATCCTGTCCCGTAGTCGTACCCTTTCATCGTGCCGGTCCAGTTTCCGAGAAGGTCGGGAGTCCCGGCAGCAGCAACAGTGTTCTGAGCGTTGGTGGTCGTACACCCGCAGATCAGCACGGCGAGGAGGAGGATACTTGCACATAGGACGGTTTTCATGTTCATAGTTTTAGGGTGAAGCCCAAAAGCGGATAAGTATTCTCTTTTTCACTGCAGCGGGCCGCGCACCCGGCTCTCACAGCCTGCCGCAGGCGATCCGGATCCACCCGTCGGGGACGGTGGGGAAATACCGGTTCGCGCCGGTTCGGGAGAGGTCACGCGCCCAGGGCATCACCAGCGCCGCCGTCGGTTCGAGGTTGGTGCGTTCCACCAGGCTTGATGATCCGGTGGGGTGTATCGGGAATTCAAGGTTTGGTGGGAAGAGTCCGGCGTATCCGCGGTGTGACCTGAGCGCGATCGGTTCCAAACCTTCATCCCTCGCTGCGGTGTACGCATAGTATGGCAGCATCAGGTGAGATTGCAATTCGCCCGATGACGCGAACCGAAGTCGGGGTCGCGGTCGACTGGGCGGAACGGGAGGGCTGGAATCCCGGTCTCTCCGACGGAGAATGCTACTACGCGGTCGACCCGCAGGCATTCTTTGCGGTGCTTCTCGGCGATCGCCTGATCGGATTGTTCTCGATCATGGTCTACTCGGGCGAGTTCGCCTTCGGCGGGTTTTACATACTGGACCCCGAATATCGGGGCCAGGGGATCGGTCTTGCAATCCAGGAGCACGCCGACCGGCTCGCCGGGCCCTACAACTTCGGGATCGACGGGGTCTTCGAGATGCAGGACCGCTACAGAGCCCACGGCTTCCTCTTCTCGCACCGGAACATCAGGTACGAGGGTCTCGGCGGGGGCAGTTGTCCTCCGGGTCTCACGGACGCCGCGAACGTTCCTTTCGACGCCCTCGTCCGCTACGACGCACGTCATTTCCCGGCAGAGCGGCCGGAGTTCCTCCGCCACTGGCTGGCGCAGCCCGGCGCGACGGCGCTGGCCGTCCTCGAGGACGGGGAGGTCCGCGGCTACGGGCAGGTGCGGCCGTGCCGCAGGGGCGCGAAGATCGGCCCGCTTTTTGCCGACACGCCGGAGATCGCCGAGCGGGTCTACTGCGGCCTTGCGGCGGCAGTGCCCGGTCAGCCGCTCTTCCTCGACATGCCGGAGCCGAACGGCGCCGGTGTTCTGCTTGCAGAGCGGCATGGGATGGTTCCGATCTTCGGCACGGCACGGATGTACACAAAGGAGATCCCCGACCTTCCGCTCGATGAGTGCTACGGCGTCACGAGTTTCGAGACCGGGTGAGGGGTATCCCGGCACTCAGTTTTTGAAACTGTGAATCGGTGCGGGGATCCGCCCGCCACGGTTTATGAAGTCGGCGCAACCGAACCTGTTCACCTGCTGCACCGGTGCATGGCCTAACAGTCCGCCGAACTCGACGGTGTCACCGACATCCTTTCCTATCACCGGGATCAGCCGGACAGCGGTCGTCTTGTTGTTGATCATCCCGATTGCAGCCTCATCCGCGATGATACCGGATATCGTCGAAGCAGGTGTGTCACCCGGAATTGCAATCATATCGAGGCCGACCGAGCATACGCAGGTCATCGCCTCGAGCTTTTCGAGCGTGAGGGCACCGCGGTTCACCGCATCGATCATCCCCTGGTCCTCGCTGACCGGGATGAATGCACCCGAAAGCCCGCCGACAAAGGAACTCGCCATGATCCCGCCCTTCTTCACCTGGTCGTTTAAGAGGGCAAGGGCGGCCGTCGTCCCCGGTGCGCCGACCGACTCGAGCCCCATCTCCTCGAGGATCTCGGCGACACTGTCCCCGACGGAGGGTGTGGGGGCAAGAGAGAGATCTACGATCCCGAACGGAATCCCGAGCCGCTCCGACGCCTCCTGGGCGACGAGCTGCCCGGCGCGGGTGACCTTGAAGGCCGTCCTCTTGACCGTCTCGCAGAGCACCTCGAAGTTCTCGCCCCGGACACCCTCCAGTGCATGCTTGATGACGCCCGGGCCGCTTACGCCCACGTTGATGACCGCATCAGCCTCGGAGACGCCGTGAAAAGCTCCGGCCATGAACGGGTTGTCGTCGGGGGCGTTGCAGAGGACGACCAGTTTCGCACAGCCAAGGGAGTTATTCTCCTTCGTCGCCTCGGCCGTCTCCCGTACAATCTCCCCCATCAGTTTTACGGCATCCATGTTGATCCCGGTCTTCGTCGAGCCGATGTTCACCGAGCTGCAGACCCTCTCGGTCGAGGAGAGAGCCGCCGGGATTGAGCGGATGAGTGCTTCATCGGCCGGGGTCATGCCCTTCGAGACAATGGCCGAGTACCCCCCGAGGAAGTTGACCCCCGTATCTCTTGCGGCCCGATCAAGCGTCTTTGCGACCTCTACAAAATCCTCCGGGGACCTGCAGGCCCGCCCGCCGACAAGTGCGATGGGGGTTACGGATATTCTCTTGTTTACAATCGGAATCCCGTACTCGAGTTCAATCTCCCTCCCGGTTGAGACGAGGTTCTCTGCCACCCGGGTGATTTTATCGTATATGTTCCGGTTTAAGGCATCGAGATCGGAGTCGCAGCAGTCAAGAAGGCTGATGCCGAGCGTGATGGTCCGGACATCGAGCTTCTCCTGCTCGATCATCTTGTTCGTCTCGTTCACCTCAAGAATAGTGACCATAAAACCCCTCAGATTCGGTGCATTTTTGTAAAAATATCTTCCCGCTGGCACCGGATCTTAACGCCGATCGTATCGCCGAGGTTGTCGAGTTCGGTCACCATCCCGGCATACGGTTTTGTTGATCCGCTGGTATCGACGATCATCATCATATTGAAGTATCCCTGCACGATCGTCTGCGAGATATCCTCGACATTGACCTGGTTATCGGCAAGATACGTGCAGACCTTTGCGATGATCCCCACCGCATCCTTTCCGACGACGGTAATGATTGTCTTGCTCATGCTCTCTTCCGTCCGTGTATAGGTAAGGATTGGATGTGCCGGTGATTCAAGGTTTGCCGGGGAACGTTGTCGTGAGACCGTTCATCCGCAGATTCCCGAGAGCGGACCGGTGTTACCCGGTCTCTCCGGGGCCCGCCCGAAGACGACCGCGAGCAGAGGAACACCGCTACCCCTACGCAAGTTCCAGCGACCGGATCCATTCTGCGGTCGTCATCACCTGCGAGAATCGCATCTGCTGGGTCACGAGGACTGCCCGGTGAAGGTCGGCATCGGAGATCGTCCCGGCCCGGTTGGTAACGGAGAGCGTC
>JALNXI010000049.1 GCA_023230425.1 Methanoculleus sp.
TGATCAAGACCTATGTCGGCATTCCGGTGCAGTTCTCCGGGGCGGAGACGGAATCATTGGGCGAGGCCCATATCGACCGGCTGAGCAACCCGAGGTATGTAACCATCGGGGCAATAAGCACCAACCTCGGAGCAAAATACTAAGTAAGAGGGTGATGGAATGGCAAAGATCATCAATACAAGCGGTAAGAGAAAGACGGCGATCGCCCGGGCAACTCTGAAACCCTGCAATGGCCGCGTCCGTATCAACTCCGTGCCCCTGGAAATCTACGGGACCGATCTAACTCGCACGAAGATCGCCGAGCCGCTGCTGCTGGCCCCAAACGCACTTGACGGCGTCGATGCGGCGATCGATGTATCGGGCGGCGGTTCAGTAGGCCAGGCCGAGGCAGTCCGGACGGCCCTTGCGCGCGGCATTGTGGAGTGGCACAACGATCCGCAGATTAAGGACGCATTCCTCGCGTATGACCGGACGCTGCTCGTAAATGACTCGCGGCAGAAGGAGTCCAAGAAGCCGCACGGTCCAGGTGCACGGGCAAGGTATCAGAAGTCCTACCGGTGAGGCAAAAGAGATATAAAGGATGTAGGACCATTATTATGATACCCGTACGATGTTTTACATGCGGTAAGGTCGTCTCTCCAGCCTGGAAGGAGTTCGTAGAGCGGCGAGATGCAGGCGAGGATCCGAAACGGATCCTCGACGATCTCGGCCTGGAACGCTACTGTTGCAGGCGGATGCTGCTGACGCATAAGGAAGTAGTGGAGGACCTGAATCCGTATCAATGAGGGGTCGTGGGGTAGCCTGGCCTATCCTATGGCGTTCGGGATGCTGTGACCTGAGTTCAAATCTCAGCGACCCCATTTTATCATGAATGATTTTGAGGCTGCACGATGGAATCATATACCCGATACGAACGAGCGCGGATTATAGGGGCTCGTGCTCTGCAGATATCGATGGGTGCACCTGTTTTGGTTAAAACACCGAAGACAGAGCCGCTCGAGATCGCACTTGAAGAGTACGATCAAGACGTGATCCCTATAACGGTGAAGAGAAAGTAGTGATCTGATGACGACCATCGAACAGATTATCTTAAGGACAATCCTGGATAGCCGCGGAAATGAGACTGTCGAGGCTGAAGTCTACACGGACTGCGGCTTTGGCCGATCTGCGGCGCCGAGCGGCGCCAGCACCGGGACCTATGAAGCAAAGGTGCGGCCGACACGGGAAGCTATCGAGGATGCACGGAAAAACCTGATTCCATCACTCATCGGCGAGGACACTCGCGATCAGATCACATTCGACGCACTGTTGCGGGAGACCGATGGAACACCCGACTTCAGTTCAATCGGTGCAAACGTCGCGGTAGCACTCTCGCTTGCGTGTGCAAAGGCGGCTGCATCATCTCTCAACCTTGAACTCTTCCGGTACCTGGGCGGCGCATTTGCCGGCGAGACGCCCCTCCCTCTCGGGAACATCATTGGCGGAGGCGCGCATGCTCCGAACGCCACGTCCATCCAGGAGTTCCTGGTGGTTCCCACCGGGGCCTCCGGCGCAACGGAGGGCGTCTTCGTGAACGCTGCCGTTCACGGGACTGTGAAGAAGATCCTGCAGAAGCGGGGCAAACTCTCCGGTAAAGGAGATGAAGGTGCCTGGGCACCTGCCATATCCGATACCGAGGCATTCGAGATCATCAGCGAAGCGATCACCACCGTCTCTGATGACATGAACGTCGAGGTCCGCATGGGGATCGACGTTGCGGCAAGCGAACTCTGGGACGGGGAGCATTATCACTACAAGGATGCCGAGCGGACCCGCGAAGATCAGATAGCCTACATGGCGGAACTGGTCGATCGCTATAACCTCATCTACATCGAGGACCCCCTCGTTGAGGAGGACTTCGATGCGTTCGCCGACCTGACCGACCAGGTCAGGGATCGCTGCCTGATCTGCGGAGACGACCTCTTCGTGACCAACGTCGAACGGATCACGAAGGGCATCGAGACCGACGCCGCGAACTGCGTTCTTATCAAACCAAACCAGATCGGAACCCTCACCGACACCTTCGAGGCGATACACCTCGCTCAGGAGAGCGGCATGGAGACGGTCATGAGCCACCGGTCCGGGGAGACTACCGACGCGACGATCGCGCATCTCGCCACCGCATTTGAATGCATCTTCCTCAAGACCGGTGTGGTCGGCGGGGAACGAATAGCCAAACTTAATGAACTGATTCGCATAGAGGAGCTGATCTAACTTGACAGGAAATGAACTGGAAATAGAGCTGAAAGAGCCGCTGGTACCCGTGGAAGAGTATCTGGCAGCAGGCGTGCACATCGGCACCCAGCAGAAGAGCAAAGATATGATGAAGTTCATCTACCGCGTCCGCGGGGATGGACTGTACATCCTGGACATCCAGGCAACCGACGATCGGGTTAAGACTGCCGCGAAGTTCCTTTCGCAGTATGAACCGGCAAAGATCCTGGTCGTCACCTCCCGGCAGTATGGCCAGTACCCGGCCAAGAAGTTTGCCGATGCTGTCGGCGGCATGGCGGTCATCGGCCGCTTCATCCCCGGGATGCTCACCAACCAGCGCCTGAACAAGTACATCGAGCCGGACGTGATCGTAGTGACCGACCCCATCGGTGATGCGCAGGCGATCAACGAGGCGGTTCAGACAGGCATCCCAATCGTCGCTCTCTGCGACACCAATAACATGACAAAGTACGTCGATATGGTCATCCCCACCAACAACAAGGGCAGAAAAGCGCTCTCGGTGATCTACTTCCTTCTGACAAAGGAACTGCTCCGCCTGCGCGGTGTGACCACATCGCTCACTCCCGAAGACTTTGAGACAGAGTTATAAGATCCGAAGGCACAGAGTTCAACCTTGATGGATATGCGCCCATGCAGTGTAGCGGGAATGTTTTATCCTGCCGAGCCCCGGCATCTGGAGCAACTGCTGGAAACATTCTTCCAGAACAGGGCCCCGGGCATCGACGCCCGGGGCATCGTCTCTCCCCACGCAGGCTACGTCTACTCGGGAGAGACCGCAGCCTGTGCCTTCTCTACCATACAACCTGATTTTGACGGCACATTCGTCATCATCGGTCCGAGCCACCGGGGGTACATGACCAGTGCCTCTGCCGTGCCATGGGAGACACCCCTCGGGATCGTCGATGTCGATAAGGAGTTTGTCGACGCGCTGGATATCGATATAGATGAAGCATCACACCAAAGCGAGCACTCCATCGAGGTGCAGGTGCCTCTCATCAAGTACCGGTTCCCGAGAGCGAGGATTGCGCCCATCATAATGGGAGACCAGAGTTATGAGGCGGCAGCGAGCCTTGCGGAGCATCTGCTCCGGGCGATAGAGCACACGGGAAAGAATGTGCGGATCGTCGCCTCAAGTGACTTCTCTCACTACGTCCCCGACGAGGTAGCCCGCCGACAGGACCTCTCCGTAATCGATGCACTCAAAACACTGGATATACCGGAGTTTTATCGCCGGCTCCAGGAGACCGGTGCCACGGTATGCGGCTACGGCCCGATCGCGAGCATGTGTATCACCTGCCGGTCACTCGGTGCAGAGAGAGGGGAACTGCTACGGTATACGACCAGCGGCGATGTGACGGGGGACTTCGATCAGGTAGTGGGGTATGCGGCGGTAGCGGTGGTGTAATTGGCAACGTGGAGCGCGCCGGGTAAGGTCTTCCTGTTCGGCGAGCATGCAGTAGTCTACGGAAAGCCGGGGGTAGCGATGGCAATAAAGCCCCGCGTCTTTGTCACCGTGAGGAAATCCCGGAATCCGACACGCCCGAAGTCGCCCTACATCGATGAGTGTTTCAAGCGAATGGGTGTCCGGGGCAGTGTCTACGTCAACTCGCAACTCCAGAGTTCGTCCGGTCTCGGATCATCAGCTGCGGTGACTGTGGCGACCCTCTGTGCGATCAACGATGAGTTCAATCTCGGGCGCACCCGTGAGGATATCGCCGATGTCGCGTACTCCATAGAGAAGAAGGTCCAGAAAGGGAGAGCAAGCCCCACCGACACCTATGTCTGCACCAACGGAGGGATGGTGCTCATCACCGGTAACTCCAAACGGAGACTCCCGCCACAGGGCCTGCAGATCGTCGTGGGAAATACGCTCGTGCCGCACAGCACCGCGAGAATGGTAGAACTGGTCGGGGACCTGCAGAGGAAGCACCCGGAGATCGCAAATCCGATACTGGATGCCATCGGAGCCGTGACACTTGCCGCCCTCCATAACATCAACAACCCAAAGGACCTGGGGCAGTGCATGGACATGAACAACGCCCTCCTGGAAGCCCTCGGTGTGGGACACCCGGCAAGCAGTAAACTCGTGCTTGCGGCAAGGGCGAGCGGCGCCTACGGGGCGAAGATCACGGGAGCAGGAGGCGGAGGATGCATCATCGCCCTCTGTCCCCGGCGCGTAAAGAGCCGGGTTGCCGGGGCCATCGAGGCCTGCGAAGGAAAAGCAATCATCACCACGATAGATACAGATGGCGCGAGAAAAGAGAAGCATGACTGAGGCCGTGATACTGAAACTGGGAGGGAGTGTGATCACCGACAAGTCGGGAGAATGCGCTATCGATCACACCCGCCTGCACGAGATTGCAGGCCAGCTCGCCACGCGGAGAGCCCCTGCACTCGTCCTCGTCCACGGCGCGGGATCGTGTGGGCACCCGGAGGCCCGGCGCTACCACATCAACGACGGCCTCACCGGTGAGAACGTGCCCGGCATCTATCAGACACATGCTGCCGTCTCGCGCCTGAACGCTGCGGTCGTCGATGCCCTGCGGGACGCAGGCGTCGAGGCGATCGGCATCCACCCGTTCGACATGGCTCTCGCTGAAGACGGCCGTCTGGCCTCGTTCGAGACCCGCCATATTGCCGAGATGACTGGACACGGCATTGTGCCCGTGCTGCACGGCGATGTGGTGATGGACCGTCTCCGGGGATCCTGCATCGTGTCAGGTGACCAGTTGGTGACCCGCCTTGCCGCTTCCCTGGGAAGCAGGCGCGTGGGCCTTGCAACAGATGTCGCGGGAGTTCTCCAGAACGGGTCGGTCATCCCGCGCATCGACCGGAGTGTAGCGGAGACGCTTGACGTCGGCGGATCGGCAAACACCGACGTGACCGGCGGCATGCGAGGTAAGATCGCAGAACTCCTCGCACTTGCCGATGCCGGCACCGAATCGCATATATTCCACGTCTCGATGATCGGCCGGTTCCTGGACGGCACGGGGCATGGCGGAACAACCATAACCGGAAGGGGTAGGCCATGACAGGAGAGACCGCCACATCCTCAAGAAAACGGGATCATCTGGTCATCTGTTGTGAGAAACCCATTGAGGCCGGCGATGCCGGGTTTAAGGATGTGCGGTTGGTCCATAACGCTCTTCCCGAGTGCAATATGGATGCGATCGAGACCGGGACCCGGTTCCTCGGCGCATCACTCGACTCCCCCCTCTTCATTGCAGCGATGACCGGAGGACATCCAGACACCCTCGAGGTAAACCGGCGGCTCGCACGCGCCGCAGATCGGTATAACCTCGGCATTGGCGTCGGTTCTCAGCGAGCGGCACTGGAAAAGCCCGAACTGGAGGACAGTTTCGCCATCGTGCGGGAGGAGGCGCCACATGCCTTCCTCTGTGCGAACCTGGGAATCATCCAGCTCCGCGACCATGGCATCGAGTGGGCAGAGCGGGCTGTCGAGATGATCGATGCACAGGCGATCGCTATCCACGTCAACTCGCTTCAGGAAGCGATTCAGCCAGAGGGCGATCATAACACAGAGGGATGCCTTGAAGCGCTCCGCAACCTCTGTGACGAGTTCTCCTACCCAGTCATCGTGAAGGAGACCGGTTCCGGCATATCAGCCGGGACCGCGAGGGTTATTCGGGGAGCAGGAGCGAGCGCTATCGATATCGGCGGCTACGGAGGCACATCCTGGGCGAAGATCGAACGCCTGCGGGCAAAAGACTCCGATCTAGCCGATCTCGGGGAAGCGTTTCTCTCCTGGGGCATACCGACGGTGGTAAGCCTCTGCGAGGTGCGGACGACAGGAGGCCCGATCATTGCGACGGGCGGACTGCGTTCTGGGATCGATATCGCGAAGGCGATTGCACTCGGGGCGGATCTCGGGGGCATGGCGCTCCCCCTCCTAAAACCGGCCATGGAAAGCGAGGAAGCGCTCTTTGCAGCCGTCGAAGCGATACACCGCGAGCTCGCGGTGGCGATGTTCCTGACGGGATCCCGGACGATACGGGATCTTCGGCACGCGCGGACGTATATAACCGGACTAACCCGGCAGATGATCGAAACCAGCGACTAACCAAAAAAACCACAGAAGACATCCTACAAGGAGGCTACATGGATATTGAGATCATAGCAGTGGGCGGATATAACGAAGTCGGCAGAAATATGACCGCTGTCCGCTGCGGAAAAGAGATTGTCATCTTTGATATGGGTCTACGTCTTGACCAGGTGATGATCCACGAGGATGCTGATATTGAGAACATGCATTCCCTGGACCTGATCGAGATGAAAGCCATTCCTGATGATACCATCATGAATGGGGTAGAGGGGAGTGTCAAGGCGATCGTCTGTTCGCACGGACACCTGGACCACATCGGTGCAATACCAAAGCTGGCACACCGGTACAACGCTCCAATCATCAGCACACCCTATACCTCGGAACTGATCAGGCAACAGATTGCAGGCGAACAGAAGTTCGGGGTGAATAATAAACTCTTCTCCCTGAAAGCCGGACAGCGCTACACCATCTCCCCGCACCTCACGCTCGAGTTCGTGCGGGCCCAGCACTCCATCATCGATACCGTCTTCCCGGTCCTGCACACGCCGCGGGGCGCCGTCGTCTACGCAAACGACTTTAAACTGGACCGGACGCCGGTGCTCGGGGAGCCGCCGGACTTTGCCCGGTTGCGGCAGATCGGGAAGGAGGGTGTGATCGCTCTCATCACGGAGAGCGTCAACATCGCTGATAAGGGACGGTGTCCGAGCGAGAAGATCGCACGGGACCTCGTCCGGGATACCATCACCAGTTACGAGGACGACAAGAGCGCCATATTTGTCTCTACGTTCTCGTCGCATATCTCCCGCGTCAAGACTATCGCCGAATGCGCCCACGAGATCGGCAGGAAACCGGTTCTCCTTGGACGGTCGATGGAGCGCTACAGCTCGGCGGCCGAGCAGTTGAAACTGGTCGGGTTCCCCGAGACCCTCTCCATGTTCGGCAACCGCCGGACCGTTGACCGGACGCTGCGGCGGATCATGAAGACCGGGAAGGATAAGTTCCTCCCGATCGTCACCGGACACCAGGGAGAGACAGGCGCTATCCTGACGAGGATCGTTATGGGAGATACCCCCTACAAACTGGAGAAGGGCGACAAGATCCTCTTCTCCGCAAAGGTGATCCCGAACCCGATGAATTACGGGCAGCGTTATCTGGTCGAGGCCCGTGCCAAGATGGCAGGTGTGCGGATCTTCGATGAACTGCACGTCTCGGGCCACGCCTACAAAGAGGACCACTACGAGTTCCTGCACCTCTTGAACCCCCAGCACGTCATACCGTCCCACGGCGACATCAACATGACCGGCGGCTACGCGAAGTTCGCGGAGGAGATCGGGTATACCCTCGGGAACGACCTCCATATCCTCCGGAATGGGCAGAACATCCTGATAAAGTAGGAGAAAGGCATGACGACGCTTGAAGACTACCTGGAGAAGAATGCTGACAGGATCGACAAGGTGATCCACCGCTACTTCGGAGACGTCCACGGCGACCTCTTCCGGGCGAGCGCCCACCTGCTGCTTGCGGGGGGCAAAAGGCTCCGCCCGGCGGTCGTCATACTCGCTGCGGATGCGGTGAGGCGAGGGAGTTCGGATGACCTGATCCCGGCGGCTCTCGCGCTTGAACTGACACACAATTTTACCCTCATCCACGATGATATCATGGACGGCGACGTCGTGCGGCGCGGCGTCCCGACGGTGCACGTGGTCTGGGATGAGCCGACGGCCATCCTTGCGGGCGATGTGCTCTACGCGAAGGCTTTCGAGTTTATATGCCTCTCAGATGCCGGAGACACCGCAAAAGTCCGGGCGACAAAGATGCTCGCCCGGACATGCACCGATATCTGCGAGGGGCAGAGCATGGATATGGCGTTTGAGAGGCGGAGCGACGTCTCGGAACTTGAGTACCTGGAGATGGTCAGCAAGAAGACCGGCGTGCTCTATGGTGCATCTGCCGCCATCGGCGGGATCCTGGCGGGCGCGACCCCGGTCCAGGCCGATGCCCTCTACCAGTTCGGGGTGAACAGCGGTGTTGCCTTCCAGATACAGGACGACCTCATCGACCTCTTCGCAAACACCGAGAAGAGCGGCAAAGACCGCGCATCAGATATCCGGGAAGGAAAGCAGACCCTGATAGCGATCAAGGCGCGCGAGAAGGGGCTGGACCTCGCCCCGTACCGGAGGGATCTTACGGGTGCGGAGATCGACAACCTGATCGCCCGGCTCGAGGATGCCGGCGTCATCGACGCCGTCCGGGCCACGGCCGTCGAGCGGGCGGCCGTCGCGAAACAGGCGCTCTCGATTCTCCCGCAGTCGGAGGAGAAGCGCCTCCTTGCCGAGATTGTCGACTACTTCATAAACCGGAGTTTCTGATACCATGGACGCTGATCTCGAGCATCTGCTCTTCATCTACGCCCTGCAGAATGCCGTGAAGCACGACGGCACCCCGAAGAGCGGGACGGTCCTCGGTACGGTGCTCGGCAAGCACCCCGAGTTCCGGAGCCGGGCCCGGGAGATCGGCCCCCTCGCAGAGAAGGCGATCGCAGAGGTGGCGGCGATGAGCCGGCCTGACCGGAAGAGCCTCCTAGCAGAGATCGCCCCCGAACTCCTCGACGAACTCAACGAGACGCATGAACGGTCGAGGGAGCTCCCTGCCCTTCTCGGCGCAGAGAACGGTGTGGTGATGCGGTTCGCACCGAACCCGAGCGGGCCGCTGCACCTCGGGCATGCCCGGGCCTCTATCCTGAACGACTACTATGTCAGGCGGTATGGCGGCCGATACGTCCTCCGTATCGAGGATACCGACCCGAGGAGGGTCGATCCCGGGGCATATGCTATGGTGCAGGAGGATATCGAGTGGCTGGGGCTCGGGATCACCGATATCGTCTACCAGAGCGACCGGCTCGACGTCTACTACGACTGGTGCAGGAAACTCATCGAGATCGGCGGCGCCTACGTCTGTGTCTGTGAGGCCGAACGCTTCCGGGAACTCAAACTCAAGGGGAAGGCGTGCCCCTGCCGGGACCAGACGGTGGAGGAGAACCTGGAACTCTGGCAGCGGATGCTTGATGGGGAGTTCTACGAGGGTGACGTGACCGTCCGGGTGAAGACGGACCTCGCCCACCCCGACCCGGCGATGCGGGACTACTCGGCGATGCGGATCGTGAACGCACCCCTCCACCCGAGAGTGGATGCCACGGTCTTTCCCCTGATGAACTTCTCGGTCGCGGTGGACGATCACCTCCTCGGGATCACCCACGTCATCCGGGGTAAGGACCACATTGCAAACACGGGAAGACAGCGCTATATCTTCGATTACTTCGGCTGGAAACAGCCGGTTTACTACCATTACGGCAGGATGGGGATATCGGGCGTCGTCCTCTCGACGTCGAGTATGCGCGAGGGGATCAAAAGCGGCGTCTACACCGGATGGGATGACATCCATCTCGGGACGATGCGGGCGATCGCACGCAGGGGCATCCAGCCTGAGGCGGTCCGGAACGCCATGATCGATATCGGAATCGGGGAGACCGACATTACGTTCTCATGGGAGAACCTCTATTCTCGGAACAAAGAACTCGTCGACCCGAAGGCGAACCGCTACTTCTTCGTGCCCGACCCGGTCGAGGTCGACGTGGAAGGCGCCCCCCGCCACGAGGCCCGGGCGGCCCTCCACCCGAACGACCCCTCCCGTGGGGTCAGGACTCTCGTCACCGCGGGGAGGGTCCTCGTCCCGAAGGCGGACATCGAGGGACGGGAGATGGTCCGCTTGAAGGACCTCTACAACATCAGGATCGACTGGGACACCGATGCGCCGCACGTATCCTACGCTGGCGACCTCCTTGAGGATGCACGACGCGTAAAGGCGCCGATCATCCAGTGGCTACCAGTGGAGGCAAAACTCCCCTGTATCCTCCACCGGCAGGAAGGGGACGTCGAGGGGTTCTGTGAACCCCTGGTCGCGGGAGAAGTGGACAACGTCGTTCAGTTCGAGAGGATCGGGTTTGCGAGGGTAGACTCGGTGGACGGCGGCCGGGTGAGCGCGTACTTTGCGCACCGGTGAACTACCCCGCCCTTCCGGATGGGGCTTCCCGGCTATCATCCCCCTCCCCAGCGGGAGCGAGTCCACAGGCTCGACGGCACGTTCCATACCTGCGAGTGCTCTTTGTCATCTAACTCTATGAATACCGTGTCGCACCCTTCGCAGCCTTCCGCATGAGCCCATGTTCAGTCTGCCGAAGATGCGAAATTTCGGCGCTGCTGAAACCCTGTTTTGGTCCTCATCCCTCCCCCGATGAGGGGCGCCTGCCCCGGATCGTCCCCGGGCTCATCCCGGGGACTGGACCGTGGTGGCTATCACCCAGGGCGATACGCTCCGTCCCCCCCTCGCCCGGCCTCCGGCCTCCTCCCCCGCCCATCGGGGGAGCGGGGGCAGTCATGGCGATATACGGTGGGAAGCCGTGCCCGGGCGTGCCCCCGATGCCTGGGGTACAGGCTAATAGTTATCCTCTGTAGCAAGAGTGCGAAATCCGATCGGTACTCTCTTTGGTTGTCTATGTATTGAGAATCGATGCACCGGAGATCATACCGGGCGCTGAACCGCCGGCCCCTCCGCCCTCCCGGCGAGTTCCCGGAGCACCGCCCGCGCGAGCCCGACGTTGCCGTAATCCCGCTCCGCGACCACGTCCCGGAT
>JALNXI010000050.1 GCA_023230425.1 Methanoculleus sp.
GCCGGACCCGGCCTGTCCCTGAGTTCGACCTTTTCTTCTCAAGCATGTCCTCATGCTGTGGACCGTGGTGGCTATCGCCATGGGGGTGGGGCTGACGGGGAGGGGTCTCCCCCTCCCCTGTCTCCAACGCGTAAAGATCCGTGCCTGTCATCAACCCCACCCCACCCGCGCTTCGCGCTCCTCCCCCGCCCCTCGAGGGGCGGGGGCAGTCATGGCGATACCCCAGGGAAAGCCGTGCCCCGGATTGCATGCAAGCGGGAACACCGGGATGGGATCTCAGATGACCAGTTGTTTCGGAGGGCACTACTCTGCCCCGCGTCAGGCCTCCCCGGCGATGAGCCAGTTGATCGTGCACTTGGAGATCTCTTTGGAGCACTCGCCGAGCCTTCGTATGCTCTCCACAATGCTGCCGGCCGCAAGCGCCACGCTGCCGGACTGCAGGGGAATACTGTGGGCGATCGCATCGTACCTGGCAGCGAGCCCGGTGATTGACCGGATGTTTGCGTCGGCACCACGGATGTCTCTCTCAATCATTGCAGAGATGGTGGCATCAAATATGGTGAGGGCTTCTGCGCTCACAGACTCGAGATCCCCGAACAGATCCGGGTTTAGATCCGAATCCAGCAGCGGGAGAATGGTTGTCGCGGTATTGACAGCGTGATCGCCGATGCGCTCGATGATCCTGCTGACCAGGGCGTAACAGGCTGCATCGGCAACGGTCACCTGCATGCGCCTTGCAAGGTTTCCGTCGTTCTGGATGAGGTGGTACTGCCGGGCGATCAGCCAGTGGAGACGGTCCAGATCTCTATCACGTGCGGTAGCATCCTTGGCCAGCGCCCGGCTCTTCATCTTCAGCGCGCTGATGATATCCTCATGCATCCCCCGTGCGAGGATGTGCATGCGCCGAAGCGTACTCTCGAAGGTCATCTCCGCCGGGTTGATGAGATCTCTGATGGTGATGGTAGTGTCATTCTCTTCTGTTACCTCCTGCCCGATCACCATCCGGGTGAAGTCCAGCACCACCATCCGCATCCGGGGAGGTATTCTCCCCGGCGCGGTGATCGTCACAGCCGTGTAGCCCATGATGTAGGCGCCGACCAGACACCGGAAGAAGAACTCAGGGTCGCCGATCGCACTCGCATCGAATATTTTCACCCGTTGCGCCGCCTCACTCGTGATATTCGGAGTGATGAGGAGGGTGCCGTCGCTCTGCGCAATCAGCCCCAGAGGGTCATTCTTCCTGATGTTGAGAGATCTCGCCCACTCTTTGGGGAGCGAGACGACATACGACGAACCGCCAGTTATCTGAACCTTCCGAATCTCCATAGCCATCACCTGTGCCGGAGCCCTGGGCATGGGCAATGCAAAGATTGCCCCATCCCGCCATATAAACATAGCCGCACTGTGAGACCCCGGAGATACCTGGAATTTCCGGTTTTGCCCTGTAATATTCCGGCGGGTTCTCTCCACTGTGGCTGCCTGGGGATGTATGCTCGTCACCCTCTTCTGGATCCAGTGGTTACCGGAACGCCGGGTCCGGGAGCATCAGGTTGCACGGAGTGGTTACCGCGGACTCAGGGAGATCCGGTGGGCCAGGCAAAAGAGATCACAGGATGATGCAGGTGCAGGGTTCTGCGCGGGGTCATCGCTGCCCCCGGGTGCAGGGAGGGCGGAACGATGCGGTACTGCAGGCCATCGAAAGGGAGACCAGGTCTGCCGACCAGTCTTCGGGCGCCTTGCACCCGGAGTGAAGAGGCCGGGCGGCGAGGGGGAAACCCCTTCGCACCCTTCGGGTGTTCTAACGACGGACGGAAGGTCCGTCGCGATCCAAAGACCTTCGAGCGCACTCCTACCACGACCAGAACAGGGTTTCAACGGGGCCTGGTGGAGATGAACTGACATGACAGCACAGCAGGATGTGCGCCGTTGAGCCTATGGACCTGGCTCAGTTGAGGAAGGATGAAATTTGTCCGGTAACCGGATGGCAGAAGAGATGCCGCACCGTGTGCGATTTAGAGAGAAGAGGATACACGAAAAGACGACGTCAAGGGGGGAAGTGTCTTGTGTGGATCCAAATCTCTCTGGATCTGTTTATTCGATATAAGTATTTAATTATTTTCATTTGTTATAAGTTGTGAAATAAAGGTTTTGGCCGGTTGCCCGGGCATTCACGGATTACTGTGCAGGAGCCGCCTCTGCTTTATGTTCTCGCGGTAGAGGCCCCTCTACGACCGGGTTATGTGGATGCGTGACCCATTCGGTGAACGATCCCTCATAGAGCCGGACATTGGGGTAGAGGTAGAGCCATTTCAGGAGGACAAACTCGTTTGTGGCCTCCCGGCCAGTCCCGCACGTGCAGATGACGGTCCTGCTCCGGTCGACGCCGTGATCTTCCAGGATCATGTCGAGTTCATCGTTTGACCTGAACAACGCCGGATTCGCATCATCCATCAGGCTTCTCCAGGGCAGGCTGATAGCGCCGGGGATGTGCCCGGCCTTCCGCCAGGGTCCCTGCCCCTCGTAGAACTTTGCCGGCCGTGCATCGAGCACGATCACGCCGTCATTGTCCTTGACCCGCTGGAACTCTTCATACCCGATGGCGTAGTCGTCGTGAGCCTTGATGGTGAACCTGGATGGCTCAGCCGCAGGATACTCCTGCGAGAGTTCCCCGCCCTTGCTCTTCCATTCGTCAAGCCCTCCGTCGAGGAGGTATACGGCGTCGTGGCCGTACTTCGCCAGGGTGTAGGCCATCATCATCTGCCCAAGCCCGTCACCCCAGCCGGAGAATGCGCCTTTGCCGGTGTAGACAACTACCGGGGAGTCGGCCTTAATGCCCGCGCGCCGAAACGACTCTTGCAGGCAGGCGTCCGGGCTGTACGGCGTCGGGAAGCCCCGATTGCAGACCCGCAGGACTCCCTCGGTCAGGTAGACGGCGCCGGGAATATGCTCCTGGATATAGTCGTGGACGTTGGGCTGGACATCGACGACCGTCAGGTTGCTATCCTGCAGGTGGTCGGCCAGCCAGGCCGGGGTCACCAGTTTGACCTTCCCGTCACCGCGGGGGTACGGGGCATTCTCCCGGTCGCTGCTGGCCTGCAGGCGTTTTTTACCGCCGGGGGTAAATATCTCATCATCACGCATTTCCATCGCCTCATACTGGATATTCTCGGGGAGAGTGATCCGGCCCCCACTCCGAGCTTGAGACCACATATACCTTGTGCAGGATCCGGTGGAGGCATGGACGGACCCTGATTACAGCGTGGCGAACGCACCGAAGTGCATCAGTCATTGCCGTCGCCGGGGAAGCGCCCCGCCGTACACAGACGCCCGCACTCTCCGCTCCACCCTCTTGCCCTGCATATGAGCGGGAGAACCCCTGCGCCCGTCACATTCCGGGACTCTCCGGACCAACCTCGATGCTCTCACCCGGCGCGACAATCCTGACCCGCATCGACGTCGTTCGCTCGATAGCCTGCTTAAAGTTCTGCACATCCTGCTGGATGGCAGGGAAGGTGTCGTAGTGCATCGGGACCACGAGCGGCGCTCCGATGTACCGGGCCGCGACCATCGCCTCGTCGGGCCCCATCGTGAAACGCCCTCCGACGGGGAGGAGCGCCACGTCCGGCCGATAGAGGTCCCGTATAATCTGCATATCAGAGAAGAGCGCCGTATCGCCGGCATGGTAGACGCTGATGCCGTCCATCGTGATGACAAACCCGGCGGCGACGCCGCCGTAGAAGCCCATACCCTCGTCTTCCAGCCATGAGGAGTGAAGAGCAGGCGTCATTGTAAACCGGACACCGTCGACGGTGATGCTGCCGCCGATGTTCATCGGTTCGGCAGGAATACCCTTCGATGCCAGGTACTTCGCCACTTCGTTGATGGCGACCGTCTTCTTCTTCAACCGCACAGTCATGCCCAGGTGGTCCGCATGGGCATGCGTCACCGCAACGATATCGGGCTCCATTGGAAGCGAGCCCTCCGGGACGAAGGGGTCGATGAGGACTGTCTGCGATCCAGCGAGCGAGAAACATGCATGGCCAAGCCAGGTCAAGCGCATGGGAAGAGATCGGCCTGCTATTTAAAAAATGTTCAGTAAAATTGCAGAGGGTGGACAGGGGGTTCAGAACTCCCCCATATCGATCGCTTCGGCCATATCGATGGCCTCGGAGAGGCCGTCGTTGGCGACACCGCGCGTCATCTGTTCAGAGAGATCACGGTCTTCCATCACATCTCTTATCCGTTCCAGATATGGGTCCAGGGTGGTGTCCCTCTGCTGTTCGATCACATGGCGGTACTCACGAAGTGTGGAGGGACTCACATCAAGTTCCTCACTGATCTCCTTCATGGTCTTCCCGGAATCAAGAAGTTCCGTCATCATCTCGCGATCAAACGGCATCTTGAAGTCGAGTTCCCTGAAGAGTTTGAGGCGGACCCGGGCACGTGCCACGGTCTTGCTCAGTTTCTCATCGCCGAGAGCCCTCGCTATCTCTGTATCGTTTTTGCCGTCGTAGTACGCAACCACGAGTTTTGCGAGCTGCCGCGGGGCGAGTTTGGTCTTGAAATACCCCTGATCGAGGACCTCCCGCATGATCAGGGCAATCTCGCGCTCAACAGCGTCGCGATCCCGGAGTGTACCGTGAACCTTCCTCATCGGCTCAACGATCGTCTTCTTGTTCGTGATGGTCGTGAACAGCTCAAGGAGCTGCTGCTTGCGGGTATCTTCTGCCATGTCCGTATCTCTCTCTTCTATATTCCACCGTCCGGCTTTGGAGGTCATCCATGATGATCTCCAATATATATAGTTTATCCCCCAACCGGGGCGTAACGTTCCCTACATTACAACTGCTAACATTTAAAACTTGTCATATAAACCGTTGGAAGAGAATGATCGTTTTCCGGGATGTAACAATATCTTTCGAGATATTGCCGGCCGTGAAAAAAAGTTCTCCTATACAGCCTGTTTTCGAAGAGTTTTGATCTCCCGCGAGAGGAGAACCATTCTTTATTAGCACCGGCGCTCAAATGTACTGCAAGACTATGGCCGAGACGAGCGATATTTACGAAAAAGTCATGGAAGTAGCCAGAAGACGTGGTTTTGTCTGGCCTTCATCCGAGATATACGGGTCGATCGCCGGTTTTATCGATTATGGGCCGCTCGGGGCGATGATGAAGAGGAATATCGAGAACCTCTGGCGATCGTTCTACGTCTTCCAGGAAGGCTATTACGAGATCGAATGCCCCACCGTCGGAAACGAGGCAATCTTCGTCGCATCCGGTCACGTGAAAGAGTTTGCCGACAAAATGGTGCAATGCCCGCACTGCGGCGAATACCTCCGCGCCGACCATGTCGCAGCAGAGAACGGCATCGAGAATGCCGGCACGCTCTCGTCGGGGGCGCTCCAGGCAGTGCTCTGCGAACTGCCCTGCCCTGCATGCAAGGAGCACCTGGGTGAAGCGGGTGTCTTTGCGTTCAACCTGATGTTTGAGACCACCATCGGCCCGGGGTCGCAACGGAAGGGCTATCTGCGCCCCGAGACCGCCCAGGGCATCTTCACCGACTTCCCCCGGCTCCTGCGGTTCTATCGGGACAAACTCCCCTTCGGCGCTGTCCAGATAGGAAAATCCTACCGGAACGAGATCTCCCCCCGCCAGGGCATGATCCGGCTGCGGGAGTTCTCGCAGGCAGAGGCCGAGATCTTTGTCCACCCCGACGAGAAGGACCATCCCGCCTTCCACCGCTATGCGGACTACGCAGCGCCCCTCCTCACCATCGCGCGGCAGCTCGACAACCAGGAACCGGCCGGAATCACGATGCGTGCCGCCGTGGATGAGGGCCTGATCGCAAACGAGTACGTGGCCTACTACATCGCGCTCACGCACCAGATTTTGACCGCTATCGGCGTGGATCCGGCAAAACTCCGGTTCCGCCAGCACCTGACCGACGAGCGGGCACACTACGCGGCCGACTGCTGGGACGCCGAGGTCTTCTCCGGCCGGTTCGGATGGGTCGAGATCGTCGGCATCGCCGACCGCACCAACTACGACCTGCGCTCGCACGCCGGGCACTCCGGCACCTCGATGACGGTCTTCGTGCCCTACGATGAGCCGAAGCGGGTTATGAAACGGCGGATTGTGGCCGACATGGGCGTGCTCGGCCCCCGGTTCCGCGGCAGGGCGAAGGCGGTCGCGGACGCCCTGGCCGCTTCGGACCCGGGAGAGGGTGGCGCGCGGATCACCCTTGACGGCGAGGAGATCTTCATCCCCGCAGATCTCTACCAGGTCCGGGAGGAAGAGGTGGAGATCCGCGGCGAAGAGGTGATGCCCCATGTCATCGAGCCGTCATACGGCATTGACCGGATGATCTACGTCGCACTTGAGCACAGTTACGCTGAGGAGGAGGTCGACGGCGAGATACGAAGAGTGCTCCGGCTCCCGCCGGCGATATCACCGGTCCAGGCCGCCGTCTTCCCGCTGATGAACCGGGATGGCCTCGATACAATCGCGCAGACGATCGCGGAGAGGCTCACCCGGTGCCGCATCCTCGCCCAGTATGACGACTCCGGCGCCATCGGCAGACGTTATCGGAGGCAGGATGAGATCGGGACACCCTTTGCCGTCACCGTCGACTACGATACGCTTGAGGACAACACCGTGACCGTCAGGGACCGTGACAGCATGGAGCAGGTCCGCATACCGGTCGAGCGGCTGCCGGAGGTCCTCTCGGCACTCATCTCCGGGGCCACCACGTTCCATGAACTCAGGGCATGAACTACATCTCCCATCCGCTGATCCGGCCGGAGAGCATCGAAGAGCGGCAGTATCAACTCTCCATTGCGCTCCGGGCGCTTGATGCGAACACGATGGTCGTCCTCCCGACCGGCCTCGGGAAGACGGCTGTCGCGCTCCTCGTCGCGGCATCCCGCCTCTACTCTCACCCGGGGAGGGTGCTGATGCTTGCGCCTACAAAACCCCTTGTCGAACAGCATCTCCGTTTTTTCAGGCAGTTCCTGCTCTCCCGGGACGGCTCTGAGCCACAGGAGTCCGATTTTGCCATGTTCACCGGAGATACTCCGCCGGATGAACGGACCAGAGCCTGGGAGGCATGCCGGATCTGTTTTGCCACCCCGCAGGTGATCAAGAACGACTGCCTGGCAGGGAGGTACAGCCTCGCCGATGTCGTGCTGCTGGTTGTGGACGAGTGCCACCGGGCGGTGGGGAACTACGCATACGTCTTCCTCGCCCAGCACTACTGCACCGCTGCGAATGAGCCCCTGCTCCTCGCTATGACCGCCTCCCCCGGAGGGGACCGGGCGAAGGTGCAGGATGTCTGCAACAACCTCCACATCGAGGCGGTCGAAACAAGGGTGGAGACCGACAGGGACGTCCTCCCCTACATCCACGAGCGCGATATCCAGTATATCGATGTCTACCTGCCCGAAGAACTGCAGGCGGCGCTCCTTGCCCTCCGAGGACTCGTAGAGTCACGCCTCACCCGGCTCGCGAGCCTTGACTTCCAGGTTCCTAAACCGGATAAACTCTCGATAAAGGCACTCAATGGCTTGAACGCCCAGATCCAGCAGCGTATACGGACACGGGACCCCTCCGCTTTCATCGCGGCATCCCTGCATGCCGAGTGCATGAAACTCCGCCATGCCATAACGCTCGTCGAGACTCAAGGAAGCGAGGCGCTCAAACTCTACCTGGCCCGGCTCAGCGCTGAAGGGGCTTCGAGCACAGGGAGCAAGGCGAGCAAGCGCCTCGTCGGGGATCCTGTCTACCAGCACCTCGTCGAGGTCTCCGGCGGCTGGAAGGAGGAACTCCACCCCAAGGTCGCGATCGTCCTCGAACTGGTGCGGGCACAACTTGCAGCGCACCCGGAGAGCCGGATCATCGTCTTTGCCACCTACCGCGACACCGTCCAGACGCTTGTCGGCGCGCTCTCGGCGAGCGGCATCGCCTGCGAGCGGTTCGTTGGCCAGGCTTCCCGGGATGCGGAACGGGGGCTTACGCAGAAAGAGCAGATCGCGAGCCTCGCCCGGTTCCGGGAGGGGGAGTTCAGGTGCCTGGTCGCGACATCGGTAGGCGAGGAGGGGCTTGATGTCCCCTCGACGGATATGGTGATCTTTTATGAGGCCGTTCCTTCAGAGATCAGGAGCATCCAGCGGAAGGGGAGGACCGGAAGGAGCGGCAGCGGCACGATCGTCGTGCTGGTGACGAAAGGCACATCCGACGAGGCGTTCCGGTACGTGAGCCAGACCCGGGAGCGGGCGATGGTGACGGGGATCAAGAGCATGAGCACCGCGCCGGAATTCGCCCTGCCCCCGCCCATCCCGGCCGCCACAAAACAGATAGACTTCCTTGCGTTTGCTCCCCCGGGACCGGCGATCACCGTAGATGATCGGGAGACGTCGTCACGGGTCGCCGAGCGCCTGCACGAACTCGGGGCCTCGATCGCGCTACAGCGCCTTGAGTTCGGCGACTATGCCATCGGCGACCGTATCCTTGTTGAGCGCAAGACCTCCCACGACTTCATGGGCACCCTGGTGGAACGGGACCTCTTCGGGCAGATCAGGGCTATGGCCGACGCGGTGCCGCGGCCGGTCCTGATCATCGAGGGGGAAGAGGACCTCTATGAGGTGCGTAATATCCACCCGAACGCCGTGAGAGGCATGATTGCTGCTATCACGGTGGATATGGGCGTGACACTGATACGCACGAGAGATGCGGACGATACCGCCGAGATGCTCTACGTCCTCGCACAGCGTGAGGGGAGCGAGCGGGGAGAGCGGAAGGTGCATCCAAAGAAATCCTATCGTTCGATCCGCGAAGAGCAGGAGTATGCGCTCGCCGCGTTCCCAAACATCGGTCTCCGGAGTGCACGGCTCCTCCTCGAACACTTCGGATCGCTCAAGGCAATCATCGATGCCGAAGTGGAGGAACTGGCATCCGTGCACGGGATCGGAGAGAAGACCGCCCGCAGTATATGGGACCTTGCCCGCAGGCCTTACCGCTGACCCAGCGTTGCGAGCGCTTCAGCGCCTCGTTCAACCGCCATCATCAGGGTCAGGCATTCGCCGGCCCTCTGCTCGCCCCTGATGCGCTCGCAGAGATGGATGATCGTCTGCTCGAGTTCCGAGGAGACCCGGTCCTGCGGCCCGGAGGCGGTTGCGGCCGGTGCGGGTGACCGCACAGATTCCTCGGGTGCCCGTGGGGCGGAGACCGGCGCCATCGGCGCCGGTTCGGGAAGAGGCTCTTCTGATGCTGCCAGCGGGCAGATCACGCATTGTGTCTCTCCCCTGTACTCAAATAGCGGGTACCCGCATACTTTACAGGATTTAGCGAGCATCTTTCCTCCCTTCAGGAGATACTCAGCCATGACTTCGTCAGCCTTATCAGCCGTCATTTCGTCGGACTCCCTTAATCAACTTATATATGTCTGGATGCCTCTAATAATAGAGGGGTATATCTAATGGCAAGTCCAGACGAAACAATACGGATCTGCATCCAGATGCTGCAGAATATCAGCGAGGATTCCACCATCCCACGCAATATACGGCGCGTTGCAGATGAGACCAGAACGGTCCTCCGGGATGAATCCCGAAGTATCGGCCTCCGCGCCGCAACGGCGATCTCCATGATCGACGAGATCAGCAACGACCCGAACATGCCGGTCCATGCACGGACCCGTATCTGGGAACTGGTATCGCAACTGGAAACGGTACCTCTCGATTAAACCGCTCTTTCTTCTTGAACGACTCCGGCGAGGCCCAGGGCAGAGTGATACTATTTGAGGTTGCAATCAAGCGCCGTATCACTCTGCTCACCGTATGCCGCTCGGCAGCCACGGGGTCGTTCCGTCACCTTCTTTCCTGCGTTCAGCTCTGGACGGTTACGTAGACTGTCCTCTGGCGGCTTGACCGGACGTCCAGTTCGAGGAGGACGATCTGCTGCCAGGTGCCGCACGCGAGCCTGCCCTCGATCACCGGGGCGGAGAGCGACGGTCCGACCACCGCTGCCCTGACGTGGGACCGCCCGTTGCCGTCGCCCCATGCCGCATCATGCGCGTAGGGAATATCGGCCGGGGCGATGACCGAGAGCGCCCGACGGAGATCCGAGAGCACACCGGGCTCGTACTCTATGGTCGTGACGGCGGCAGTCGACCCCGTGACGAAGATGCTGGCAAGACCCTCCCGCACGCCGCTCTCGGCAATCGCCTGCTCTATTCTGGGCGTGAGGTTGACGATCTCTCCTTCGCCGTGCGTCTCGACCTGAATAGTTGTACGGAACATTGTATTGGACACCTCATCCACACCGTGGTTGTCCCGCCAGTATATACTTCCTGCTCCAGGAGGAACGTCGTTCTTCAATGCTCGTGCTCCTGCTTTCAAAGCCTCCAGGCTTCTCAAACCCCGGGCGTTCCGCCCATCGCACCTTCAACCGGTCGCACCCTCCGGCCTGTTACATCCTACGGACATTCTCACACACCCATGCACGGATTTCCACCGGGTATCGCCATTGACTGCCCCCGCCCCCTGAGGGTGGGGGAGGAGCGCGAAGCGCGGGCGGGGTGGGGGGGTTACAGGTAGCGCTACCCGGTGAGACAGGAGAGGGGGGCAAGCCCCATACTCGCTAACTTTAGATATGACGATTCAAGAGGGTAACGCTTGATTCAAGAAAATATGATCACTTGGGCTTTCTATGGGCCGCAAGACCATGCTGATATGTGGTAATAGTAATCTTCCCCTGAAAAAGGTATTGATCTCTGGAATCTCACCGGAAAAGGACTTTCAGAGGGCAATAGATGAGAACTCGTCAATTGCTTGAACCTCGCCGGTATCAACAGGAATGCATTGCACCCATATGGTAAGTTAGCGCCAGTGGGGGCAAGCCCCCATAAGCGCTAACTTTATCGACAACTATTTACCTGCAGACGGTGCACCATACTATGTTGGAACCAAGGAAGGGAGAGC